>CAMKAE010000080.1 GCA_946410395.1 uncultured Clostridia bacterium | reverse complement strand
GTGCGCAGCGGCGGCGACCTGGAAAACGTCGGCGGCGACGGAAAGTACACCAAGACCGTCGTCTGCCCGGACGGCTGCGTGATCTTCCGGCTGACCGCCAAGCCGCTGGGCAACGAGAACTTCCACAAGGGACATTTCTGGGATTATCCGGATCAGACCTGAACGCACACGCCTTCATTCCCCGTTCATTCATGCTCGAAGTGGGAATGCGGCTTTGGGTACCTTTTTCTCTTCGGACATCGTTCATTCCTCCTTGTCGTGGGGCGTCAACCCGCCCGTTTTTGCGTTCCATGATGGCTGACACGGTTCCCCACAGATTGATGCGAGGGACTCCCTTCCGATGGCAAGTCAGTTTTTGCGATTCTATTCGCGGTCTTTGCAGAGATCCCTTTTTCACCCGACTTTTTGCCCTTCTGGATGTGATCTGTATGCACGCTTTGAATGTACTTCTTCTGTCTTTCGTTGCAAATCAGCGGATTTATGGTAGAATGGAAAAGACGCCGCCGGATGAAGGCGGCGGGAAACCAGAGGGAAGGAAGCGGGATCGCCATGAACAAGATCCTCGAGAAACGCGCGCTCAACCCTACCGTGACCCTGATGAAGGTGGAGGCGCCGCTGGTGGCCCGGAAGGCGGAACCCGGGCAGTTCATTATCCTCCGCGCCGACGAGAACGGGGAGCGCATCCCGCTGACCGTGGCGGACTTTGACCGGAAAAAGGGCACGGTGACCATCATCTTCCAGATCGTGGGCGCCGCCACCGCCACGCTCAACCACCTGAACGAGGGCGAGTTCATTCACGACTTTGTGGGCCCCCTGGGCCGCCCGACCCACACCGAGGGCCTGAAAAAGGTGGCCGTGGTGGGCGGCGGCGTGGGCTGCGCCATCGCCTATCCCGTGGCGAAAAAGCTCCACGAGCAGGGCGCGACGGTCCACAGCGTCACGGGCTTCCGCACGAAGGACCTGGTGATCCTTGAGGACGAATTCGACGCGGTGTCCGACAAGGTCTGCAAGATGTCCGACGACGGCTCCTGGGGGCAGAAGGGCCTGGTGACCGACGCCCTGAAGGCGCTGATCGAGAGCGGCGAGCAGTATGACGAGGTCATCACGATCGGCCCGCTGATCATGATGAAGTTCGTCTGCGCGCTGACGAAGCAGTACGGCGTGAAGACCGTGGCCAGCATGAACCCCATCATGATCGACGGCACGGGCATGTGCGGCGGCTGCCGGCTGACCGTGGGCGGCGTGACGAAGTTCGCCTGCGTGGACGGGCCGGAGTTTGACGGCCACGAGATCGACTTCGACGAGGCCATGGCCCGGGGCCGCATGTACGCGGACTTTGAGCGCCACGCCTACGAGGAAGCCTGCAACCTGTTCAAGGAGGCGAAGTGACATGCCCAACATGCGGCTGACCAAGAATCCCATGCCCTCCCAGGACCCGGCGGTCCGCAGCGGCAACTTTGACGAGGTGGCCCTGGGCTACACCGAGGAAATGGCCCTGGACGAGGCGGCCCGCTGCCTCAACTGCAAGAACAAGCCCTGCGTGTCCGGCTGCCCGGTGCGCATCGACATCCCCGCCTTCATCCACGAGGCGGCCCAGGGCAACTTTGAGGAGGCCTACCGGGTGATCTCCCTGTCCTCCTCGCTGCCGGCGGTGTGCGGCCGGGTCTGCCCCCAGGAGAGCCAGTGCGAGGGCAAGTGCGTGCGGGGCATCAAGGGCGAGCCCGTGGGCATCGGCCGGCTGGAGCGCTATGTGGCCGACCGGCACAACGCGCAGGCTTCCGTTGAAATTGAAAAGCCTGCCTCCAACGGCCACCGGGTGGCAGTGATCGGCTCGGGCCCCTCCGGCCTGACCTGCGCCGGCGATCTGGCGAAGAAGGGCTATAACGTCACGATCTATGAAGCCTTGCACCTGGCCGGCGGCGTGCTGGTGTACGGCATTCCGGAGTTCCGCCTGCCCAAGGCCATCGTCCAGAAGGAGATCGACGGCCTGAAGGCCCTGGGCGTGCAGGTGGAGACCAACGTGGTCATCGGCCGGACGCTCACCGTCGACGAGCTGATGCACGACATGGGCTTCGAGGCCGTATTCATCGGCTCCGGCGCCGGCCTGCCCAAGTTCATGAACATTCCGGGCGAGAACCTGAAGGGCGTCTATTCCGCCAACGAGTTCCTGACCCGCATCAACCTGATGAAGGCCTACCGGCCCGACAGCGCCACCCCGATCCAGCACGGCAAGGCCGTGGCGGTGGTGGGCGGCGGCAACGTGGCCATGGACGCGGCCCGCTGCGCCAGGCGCCTGGGCGCGGACGTCACCGTGGTGTACCGCCGCACCGAGGCGGAGCTCCCCGCCCGCCGCGAGGAAGTCGAGCACGCCATGGAGGAGGGTATCCGCTTCTGCTTCCTGACCAACCCCGTGGCCATCTCCGGCGATGACAAGGGCTGGGTGAAGGACATCCGCGTGCAGCACATGGAGCTGGGCGAGCCCGACGCCTCCGGCCGCCGCCGCCCCGTGCCCGTCGAGGGCAGCGAGGAGGACATGCCGATGGACTGCGTGATCATGGCCCTGGGCACCAGCCCCAACCCGCTGATCAAGTCCACCACCGAGGGCCTGGAGACCCAGCGCTGGGGCGGCATCGTGGTGGCTGAGGACACCGGCAAAACCAGCCGCGAGGGCGTCTATGCCGGCGGCGACGCCGTCACCGGCGCGGCCACGGTGATCCTGGCCATGGGCGCGGGCAAGACCGCCGCCGCGGCCATCGACGCCTACCTGTCCGGGAAGGCGGAGTAATGCCCGGCTGAGACCGGCCAAACGATTCTCAGTAAACCTGCTGAACAAAGCCTCATCTGCCGCTGCGGCGGTCTCCGCGAAAAAGGACTAGGGGTGCGGGGCGAATGCGAGGCGCAGCAAGCGGCGCCCCTACAGGAATGTACGGGGTGTAGGGGCGCCGCTTGCTACGCCTCTCTCCCACCCCCTCAATCCTGTATTTCTATCAAGGATCATAACGAAAACACGCTTCTCAGAGGAATACCGGCCATCGCCGGCGCGCCCCGGGAAGCGTGTTTTTTCATACGGTGCGGGACAGGCCGCTCAGCGTTTCTTGATGCTTGTGTCCCCGTCCGCGTTGTGCCAGTAGGTGTGATCCGGCTGCAGTTCGATGCCGTCCTTGGCGAAGAGCTCATCGACCGTCAGGAGCATAAAGCCGTTCTCCTGCAGCCATTGCGCCACGGCCAGGGCTGTCTCCGGCGTCTTGTCCTTGATGTCGTGCATGAGGATGATGTCGCCGTCGGAGGCCTGCTTCTGGACCTCCTTCAGGATGGTCGCCGTGTTCCGGCCGCGCCAGTCATAGGTGTCCAGGCTCCACTGGATGTATGCCCAGCCCACCTTGGCCTTCTCCATGACGGGATACTGCCCGTGGGGCACGCGGTCATAGCGCGAGGGGATCCCGATGGCCGCCGTCAGCGCCGCGTCCACCTTGGCGGGCATGGCCCGCAGCGCCGTGCCGGAGGACTTGGCCACGTTGCCGTGATGCCAGTTGTGCCCGCCGATCGCATGCCCCTCGTCGTGCTCGCGCTGCACCAGGTCCTGGTAGCCCTTGACCCGGTTGCCGATCACGAAGAAGGTGCCGCGCGCGCCGGCCTTCATCAGGTTTTGGAGCACCAGGGTGGTGTTGGTGCGGGTCGGGCCGTCGTCAAAGGTCAGGGCGGCGAAGCGGTAGTAGGCGGCGTTGTCGGTCTCGAAGCGGGCCTCGTCGGTCATGTACGGCCGGATGTCCGGATACATGAGCGTCACTTCGATCAGGGTGTAAGCTTCCGGATAGAAGGTCTCCGCCGGATAGTGCAGCGTCATGGACATACCGTGGAGGGTGAATTCCGCCTGCTCCAGGCCCTCCCGGCTCACCGCCTCCGCCAGGGCGCCGGCGTCGGGCTCCTGCTCCGGGAAGTAGGCCGTCACCGTGGTCCGCACGGCGTCCGCCAGCAGATCCCAGGCGGCGGAGTCCTCCGCGAAGATGTCCGTCAGGAGGATGCGCCGGCCCAGGTCCATGTCGTAGGTGCGGCTGGCGATGCGCTGCCCGGTGGGCTTGCGGTGATAGCTCACCCGCGCCTGCACCAGAAAGCTGAGCCAGTGCATGCCGGTGCGGCTGTAGCGGATCTCGATGTCCGCCCGGGAGGAGCGGCTGGTCTTGTTGGCGCCCTTGGGCAGGGCGGGCCCCAGTTCCTGCGCGAAGCCCTCCACCAGGCCGTTGATCTCCGCATCCACCGCGCTCTGCGCTGTTTTGGCCTCCCAGCGGCGGATGACGCTGCCGTTGTCCTGGGTGCTGTCGGTGTAGTCCAGGGTCACCCGATGGCAGTCCTGCAGCGGAAACCAGCTCTCATCCGACGCCGCGGCCGTGCCGAACGCGCACAGCAGCGTCAGCGCCGTCAGCAGCGCGCCCCATCTGCGCAGCCTCATCCTCATCGCTCTCCTTTGTCACGGCCCCGAGCGGGCCGGCCATGTCAGTCCGGGTACAGCGTGACCGTGATGTCAAACCCGCCGCCGTGGACCTGCAGCTCGTCCCAGGGCAGCGCATAGCCCGCCGGGACCCCCAGCAGATGCATGTGGTATTCGTCTGGCGCGCCTTCAAAGACGACCCGGCCGTCGGCATCCGAATCCGTGGGCGTATACTCCCCGTTGCAGAAGCCCACGGTCACGCCGGGGATCGGGTTCCCGTCGGGATCCACAAAGCGGACGGCGTAACGGACAGCCGTCGACACCGCATTGGCGCTCAGCAGCTCGTCAAAGAGCGCGGCGAACTCCTCCGCAGAGGACTTGGAGCCAATCTCCACCGCCACAACGCGCCGCTCCCGGTTCACGATCAGCGTCGTGGGGATGGCGGTGCCGCCCAGGGTGTCAAAGATCCCCGCGGTGTCCCGGCCGATGGCGAAGCGCAGACCGTAATCGTCCGCAAAGCTCCGGAGCACGTCGAAGGTGTCTGTCTCCTCAATGCTCAGCGCGATGACGTCCACCCGCTCCCCGTACTGCTCCCAGGCCGTCTCCAGATACGGAAACTCCATCCGGCACGGTCCGCACCAGGTCGCCCAGAAATTGATCAGCACCAGGTCATGGGTCTGCAGGGATTCCGACAGCGTGAAGGTCCCGCCGTCCAGGGTGGCCGTGGAGAAATCCGGCAGGATCTCCCCGCTGTAGCTCTCCGGGTCGGCCAGCGCGCAGGTCATTCCCGCCGCCAGGGCCAGGGCAAGGATCAGGGCAATGAACTTTCTCATCTCGTGGCCTCCTTTCGGGGACTGAGCACGGATTCTTCTCAAAGCTGTTCCGCACATACTGGCTGCAGCATAATGAAGTAATCAGACAGCCTCTGCGAGCACCTCGCCGCGCTCCTGCTGCGTGCGCTGCAGCTGCGCGGGGCCGAACGCCAGGATGGCCAGGCCCGCCGGGAAAACGAAGAACAGCAGCCACGCGAGACCCGTTCCGCTGCCAAACGCCTCGGAGAGGTTGATGCAGAAAAGGAAATGGAACACCAGCATGTTCACCAGCACAAAGATGCCCAGGAGCGGTGACAGCAGGAAGGCCAGCCCGGCAATGACGGCCACCACGACCTGGATCCAGAACAGCAGGCCCATCTCGGCAGTCCGCTTGCAGAACAGGAATCCGCCGTAGAAGGGAATCAGGATTTTGACGCCGTTCTCGCCGGTCTTGGCGAGGATCCGCGCACAGCACAGCAGCGTGAACGCCGCCAGGCCGGCTCCGATGACAATCAGCAGGATCGTCCAAGCAGACATTTTTCGTCTCTCCTCTCGTCGAAGCATTGCTCAGCGGTACGGAAAGCCCTGGCCATGTCAAACCCGATAGGCTTTTTCGTATCCGCAGTTGTCGCACTGATACGTAATAACGGAAGTCCTTCTTTTCTGGATCCGCATGTCTGTGAACTGGTTGCTCGAGAATCCGCCCGGGCGGAGCGCCTCTCTGAAACGGTCACCGAAATCGACGGCCGAGCCTTCGTTATTGCGCATATGCCAGCCATCGGCCTTCCCGCATTTGGGGCAGGCCTTCGGCGGATCCTTTTTGAACAGGCCCATTTTCAGTTCTCCTTTTTTCGTAATACCGTTGCGGAGACGCTGCCTTTGCCGGCAGGTTCAGATCTTCCAGCGCAGCCGCATCACGCAGCGTCAAAGATCATCACCTCATCCTTGTGAATGCTCGCGGAGAGTCTAGGCGGCAAATCTTCGATCGTCACCACGTCCACAGACTTATGCAGGGCGTCTTCCAGATCCAGCCGGAATCCGGTGAGTTCAAACAGCGTGCGAATCCTGCCATGATCGATCAACAAGTCAATGTCGCTGTCCGCCGTGGCCTCGCCTCTGGCGTAGCTTCCGAAGAGGAAGACAGCGTTGACGCCGTAGGCTGCCGCAATAGGTGAGACAATCTCACGTATTTCTTCAATTGTGTAGACCCCGCCGTGCATTCCGATCTCTCCTCTTCTCCACCCGGGAAGCCCAGTGCCGGATGGCTTGCTTTCTGTTCAGTCTGACGTTGTCCACGCTTGCTTCCCGGAATATCGCTTAAGGCTGAAACGTCGTCCAGTGAACCAACTTCCGTAGCCCCTTAACGCCCTTGCTATGGCGGACTCCCATGAATCACCGCATGTCCAGCCGCTCAAAGACCAGGGTCGCCTGAATGCGATCACCGCCGCCAAATCCCTTGCTGCCGCCGTTGGATGTGGACATCGTGTGAAGGCGGTAGCCTTTCGCGACCTGGGCGTTGATGACGTTTTCAAGATCGGTCAGATTTCCGGAGCCGGTGCCCCAGAACTTTTCTTTCAGCGTCACCTGCATGACCACATAGGGCAAATCCTTGCCGGACGCCGTGGAAAAGCGAGATTCTTCGTCCCAGCTTGCCATAATGGTTTCCTCCTTTTCTCTCTGTTGCTTGCTTCCTGAGATGCCGCTTGAGCAGCCCAGCAAAGGCCTTGCCGTGACGGGCTTAAGCCAGTTCCGGAAAATGCTCTTTGACAAACGCCCAATAGTCATCCACCATGTGATGCTCTTCCTGCCACCAATGACAATTCTGAACGACCTCGTCATCTGTCATGTCCGAAACAGCCTTGAGACGGTAGCGGATTACTCTGTGATGCTTGAAGTAGGCTCTCGCGACATCGGCCCATGTGGATGACGCTGCGGGGACGCTGTCCTCGTACAGCCATTCCGGGTCAATGTCAATATCATCCGGCCAAGTCACACAGCCGTTCTGAACGGAAACACTCGACAGAAAAACAGGGTCATTCAGGCATGCATAGCACTTTCGTTCAAGAAGAGGTGTTAAATCAAACAAACGCCTTTCTCCGTTGGAGAAGCTGACCACAAGAGTATGGTTATCCCGGACAGCCACATCAACTGCGTCAGGTGAAAGTGTTCGCATGGTATCACCTCACTTGAGCGGTTCGATCTTGTACGGCTTTTCGTCATTCATCGCAAGCTCCCAGTTTGCCCGGAGTTCATCCTGATGGATGAGCGCCCAGGCCTTCACAAACGAAGCCTGCTCGGGCGGGAGCGAACCCGCAATGATTTCACCGTCAAAGTCGACCTCTGCCTTGCTGTCACCATACCGAGCATGAAAGTGAGGCGTGTGGTGCTGACCGGCTTTTTTCCCAATACATGGAAATGATGATGCCATAGAACATCGAGATGGTTGGCACGCAGCACGCCTCCTTTCATATGCGTAAAGCAGAGATTACTTCCCGAAATACCGCTTCAGCAGGCCCTCAAAGGCCTTGCCATGACGGGCTTCGTCAATAAGCTTTTTCGTATCCACAACTGTCGCAGTGATAGCGGAGCTTGCTGCTCTTTTTGCCCATCGCACCCGTCAGGTTCTGACTAAAAGTGTTGCGGATGGGAGCTGATGAGAATGAATTCACCGCTGAGCCCGGGTTAACATAATCCTGGGATGCTTCAGCCGTCAGTACGCGCCAGCCATCCACTTTGCCACACTTGGGACAAGCCGCGGGTGGATTCTTTTTGAACAGTGCCATCAATCGTATCTCCTTTGTTTTCCGAAAAAACGCTTCAGCAGCCCCGCGAAGGCCTTGCCGTGGCGGGCTTCATCCATGCTCTGGAAACTTGAAGTCTTCCATCGTAAACTCAGACGCTTTGATAAGGACGTTCCGATTGTTGTCCACACACACACGAGAACTGTCTGGACGAATACAGTAGTCGACAATAAATTGTCTTGTGGTTTGCTCCATGGGCAGATTCGAGTACATCCCGCCAAAAGCAAGGGACAGGAAGGGTAAAAGTGCAAAGACTTTCCGCTCCAAGTTGATGAAACAATAGTATTTGTCTTCCCAACTCTTGCTGGGGCCTTCTGTAAAGAAAGACCAATCAACATCATAGAAAAAACACAAATCTCTCATTTCATGCTCGTTGAGAGTAAGAAGAAAGTCGTAGTCACCGATGCCGTTCCACTTCTGAGCGTTCATTGTCGTATTATTTCCCAAAATACCTCTTCAGCAGCCCCGCAAAGGCTTTGCCATGCCTTGCTTCGTCGCGGGCCATTTCATCGCGGGCCTTCGGCCCACGGGGTAAGTAAGTGTGAGTATTCTCCAATGGAATTACCACCTTTCGGGGTTGTTGGGAACGATTGATTTCACTGGTATTGTAGGGGTTTCAAGAGTAATTGTCAAGGGTGGCAATCTGGAGGCATCTTTCATACATCTTTTCAACATCTTTGACACAACTGTTGTGTCACTTTCATACATCCTCTAATGTGATGGCACACCTTTTAGCACAACTATGAAGGTGAAAACATATGGCAAAGAGGAATGCTGAAAGCGTGTTTCAGAAAGATGATGGTTTCTGGGGCTACCGTTTTGTCGTCAAAATCGCTGGGAAAAGAGTGGAGCGAAGGGGCAGTTTTGACGAACACGGCAACAAGTTCCGCACAAAGCGGGAGGCGATGGCCGCAAGGGAAGCTGCCATTGTCAATCTGCGGATTGAGAAGACAGCAAAGCCGAAGATTGCCCGCAAAACCGTGAAGGAAGTATTTGAGGAATACTGCGAAACAGGCAGGAAGGACCGTGCCTATCAGACGATCCGCAAACAGGACAGCATTTGGGAAAACCATCTGCGTGACCGTTTCGGCAGCCGATATGTGGATGAAATCAGCAGCGCCGATGTTGTGGATTATCTGTCTGAATTATACTACGATGATGGG
>CAMKAE010000079.1 GCA_946410395.1 uncultured Clostridia bacterium | reverse complement strand
AGGATCCATTCTGTGGATGACGACAACCGCCCTGCTGATGGGCATGACCATCCTGCTGAGCATGAGCGCCTTCAGCATTCCCGTGCCGGGCGGGCACCTTTATTTCTGCGACGCCATCATCAACATCGCCGGTGTTCTGCTGGATCCCCTCGGCGCTTTCATCGTCGGAGGCGTCGGGTCTTTTCTGGGCGACTTCCTGTTTTATCCCGCACCGATGTTCGTCTCTCTGGTCACCCACGGCCTGCAGGCCGTCGTCGTCTCCCTGATCTCCCATCATCTTCGCGCGCGCAAAAGGGCATTTTCCAGTGCCATCGGGATCACGCTGGGCGAGATCATCATGATCCTGGGATACACGGTCGGGCGTGCCTATGTGTATGCAACACCCGCTGTCAGCATTACAAAGCTCCCGTTCGAATGCCTCCAGGGCGCCTTCGGCGCGGTTGTATCCATCATCCTGCTCTACCCCATGCGCCTGGAGACAACCTTCCATGAGATGATGCGCAAGCAGTGAAAAAGAGCCCTCTGCCGCTTTGGCAGAGGGTTTTTTGTATCAGCCGGGCTTGCGCATCGTCAGCGAAATCCGGTTCTTCGCCGTGTCCACCTCCTGGACCCAGACCGTGACCACGTCGCCCACGCGGACCATCTCCGAGGGATGCCGGATCCTGCGGGTGAACTGGCTGATGTGCACCAGGCCGTCCCGGTGAACGCCGATGTCCACAAACGCGCCGAAATCCGTCACGTTGCGCACCGTGCCCTTCAGTTCCATGCCGGCCTTCAGGTCCTTCATCTCCAGCACGTCCGCGCGCAGCATGGGCGGCGGCAGCTCGTCGCGGGGATCCCGGCCGGGCTTGTTCAGCTCCGCCACGATGTCCCGCAGGGTGGGCTCGCCCACCTGCAGCTCCTTCGCCAGCGCCGGATAGCCCGTCGCCTCCGCCGCGCTCCTGAGCGCGCCCCCGGCGGCCTCCCGGGCCGTCATGCCGTATTTGGCCAGCAGCGCCCGGGCGGTGTCATAGCTCTCCGGGTGCACACCGGTGTTTTCCAGCACATCCTTGCCGCCGGGGATCCGCAGGAAGCCCGCCGCCTGCTCAAAGGCCTTCGGGCCCAGGCGGGGCACCTTTTTGAGCCCGGCCCGGGTCTTGAAGGGGCCGTTCTCCTCGCGGTAGGCCACGATGTTCTTCGCCACGGTGGCGTTGATGCCCGCCACATGGCTCAGCAGAGACCAGCTGGCGGTGTTCACGTCCACGCCCACCGCGTTGACGCAGTCCTCCACCACGCCGTCGAGCGCCGTGTCCAGCTCGGCCTCCTTCAGGTCGTGCTGGTACTGGCCCACGCCGATGGCCTTGGGGTCGATCTTCACAAGCTCCGCCAGGGGATCCTGCAGCCGGCGGGCGATGGACACCGCCGAGCGCAGGTTCACGTCGAACTGCGGGAACTCCTCCGCAGCCAGCTTCGACGCGGAGTACACCGACGCCCCGGCCTCGCTGACGATCATGTACTTCAGGGCATCCCCCAGGCCCAGCTCCTTCATCACCTGCACGAAGAAGGCCTCGGTCTCCCGGCTGGCGGTGCCGTTGCCGATGGCCGCCGCGCTGACGTGATGCCGGAGGATCATGTTCTTCACCGCGGTTTTCGCCGCCTCGGGCCGCTGATGCGGCAGGGGGTACACCACGCCGGTGTCCAGCACCCGGCCGGTCGGATCCACGACCGCGATCTTGCAGCCGTGGGCAATGCCCGGATCCAGGCCCATGACCACGCGCTCCCGCACCGGGGGCTGCATCAGCAGCGGCCGCAGGTTCAGGGCAAACACCCGGATCGCGGCCTCCTGCGCCCTGTCCGTCAGCTCATTGCGCAGTTCGTTGTCCAGCGACGGCGCGATCAGCCGGTCATAGGCGTCGTCGCAGGCCGCCCGCACCAGCTCGGAGGCGGGGGACCCGGTCTGGATCACCCAGCCCTGGCGAGTGCCGGTCTTCGCGTGCTCCTCGTCCACCTGCAGCGAAACCTTCAGCCAGCCCTCCTTTTCCCCGCGGTTCATGGCCAGCACGCGATGGGAGGGGATGGTGCGCAGCGGCTCCTGATAGTCATAATACATGCGGTAGACGCTGTCCTCGTCTTTGGCGGCCTCGGTCTTCACATTGCACTCCCGGTTGTACAGGCGCTTGAGCCGCTCCCGCACCGCCGCGTCGTCGCTGACCCGCTCCGCAATGATGTCCATCGCGCCCTGCAGGGCCTCCTCCGTCGTGGCCACACCCTTCTCCGCGTCGAGATAGGCGGCGGCCAGCTTCTCGGGGGGATCCATCCGGGGCAGCTGCAGCAGCAGCACGTCAGCCAGGGGCTCCAGGCCCTTCTCTTTGGCGATCATGGCCCGGGTGCGGCGTTTGGGCCGGTATGGGCGGTAGATGTCCTCCAGCCGAGCCATGGTGGTGGCCGCGTCCAGCTCCGCCTGCAGCTCCTCGGTCCACTTCTCCAGCTTTTTCAGGCTCTCGGCGATCTCCGTGCGCCGCTGCTCGAGGTTCCGCAGCTGCTGCAGCCGCTCCGCCAGGTCCCGCAGCTTCGTGTCATCCAGCTCGCCGTGCTGCTCCTTGCGGTAGCGGGCGATGAAGGGCACCGTTGCCCCCTCGTCCAGCAGGGCGATGACCGCCTCCGTCTGCCAGGACTGAATCCCCAGCTCCTTGGCCAACTGTTCCGCGATGTTCATCCGATCTTCCTCCCGTCCTTGCTCTCCCTGCCCCGCAGCCCGGCCAGGATGCCGGTGCCGAAGGCAAACATCAGGTTAAACCCGCCGCAATCCCCGTCCACGTCCAGGATCTCTCCCGCCGCGTAGATCCCAGGGGCCAGCTCGGAGGCCATGGTGAAGGGATCAAAAGCCTCCGGCGAGATGCCGCCCGCGGTGACCTGGGCGCTCTCGAAGCCCTTCACGCCGGTGGGCTTCAGGCGGAAGTCCAGCAGCACCCGCGCCAGATGCTGCAGCTCCCCGTCCTGCAGGCTGCCGGCGGTCCGCTCCCGGACCGTGACGCGCGCGGCCTCCAGCAGGCGCTCCGCCAGCCGGGGCGCAAGCAAACCCGTCAGCAGGCGCTCCGCGGGGCTGCTGCGCCAGAGATTCCGCCGGTGCCGCAGGTCGTTGATCACCTCGTTCTCCCCGGACCACCCGGGCAGAAAGTTCAGCGACAGCTCCGCCTTCGGGGTGATCCACCGGGCGCACTGCATCGCGCAGACGCCGCTGAGGCCGTAGTCCGTGAACAGCACCTCGCCGCGCTCCTGCTTCATCCGGCCGCCGCCCGTCAGCACCGTGATGCCCGCCCGGACCCGGAGGCCGCTCAGGCCCCGGATCGGCGCGGTGTCGGTCTCGATCTGGGTCAGGGCCGCCCTGGGGGGCACCAGCCGGTGGCCGAAGGCCTGCAGCAGCGCGTAGGCGCTGCCGTCGCTGCCCAGCTTGGGCTGCGCCTTGCCCCCGCCGCAGACGATGACCCGGTCGCAGGCCACGCGCCCGCTCTCGGTCTCCACGCTCCAGCCGTCCCCGTCCCGATGCAGGCCGGTGACCCGGACGCCCGTGCGCACCTCCACGCCCAGCTTCTCCAGCGTAAAGCGCAGGGTGTCGAGCACCGTGGCCGCCTGCAGGGTGGCGGGATATACCCGCCCCGCGTCCTCCTCCCGCAAGGCCAAGCCGTGGCGGTTCCAGAACCGCCGCTGGGCATCCGCGCCCATCAGCGCCATGACGGAGCGGACGATGTCCGTCTCGCCGTAATAGGCCAGGGGACCGCTGTTCATCAGGTTGCAGCGGCCGTTGCCCGTGGCCAGCAGCTTTTTGCCGATCCGGTCCATCCGCTCCAGGATGATCACCCGGTCGCCGCACTCGGCCGCAGCCACCGCCGCGGCCAGGCCGGCCGCCCCGCCGCCGATGACCGCCACCGTCTCCCGCTGCGTCATGATGTTTCCTCCTCCAGGTGGTAGATTCGCTTCAGCTCCGGGGTCATCGCCCCGTCCGCCCCGTAGACGATCAGGGGCGGTTCCGGGTGAAGCATGGGTCTGGCATCCTTCACCGCCTCGATCAGCGCGAGGTTGGCAGGCCTGTCGGCGCGGGGATAGACCAGCCGGAAGCGCTTGGGCGTGAGCCTCGCCTCCTGCAGCAGGTCCATGACCTCCAGCATCCGCGGTGCGGGAAAGACCAGGCTGAGCCTTCCCTTGCCCTTCAGGACGCGCTGCGCCGCGCGGAACCAGGGCAGCAGCCCGTCTTCGTCCAGGTGCCGCGCCATATTCTTCGCTTCGCTGGGATTGTGCAGCACCCGGCCCGGCAGGCCGTAGGGCGGGTTGCAGATCACCGCGTCCACGCTGCAGCGGCCCAGCAGGCCCTCGGCGTCCCGCACGTCGGCGCAGTGCACCCGGATCCGGTCCTGCAGTCCGTTGAGCGCCACGGAGCGGGCTGCCATCTCCGCGTAATCGGCCTGGCACTCGACGGCTTCCCCGCGCTGCCCTTTCCCCCGGCCGAGCAGCAGCAAGGACAGAATCCCCGTGCCGCAGCCGAAGTCCGCGAAGGTCTCCGCGGGGCCGATCCGGGCAAAGTCCGCCAGCAGCACACTGTCCATGCCGTAGCGGAAGCCCGTTTTCTTCTGCAGGAGGCGGAGCCCGCCCAGCTGCAGGTCCTCCAAGGTCTCGTCGTCGCGCATTCGGTCCGTCATGGCAGCATGTCCTCCGGCAGGCGGATGTCCGCCTTTTTCACCCGCGCCCAGTCGAAGTCCCGGACCAGCTCATCCAGCCCCGCGGGGGCCGCCGTGTCCCGCAGCCCGCAGGCAAAGGCCAGCATGCCGAAGATCGCCTCCGGCGTGAACCGCTTCGACAGCGCGGGAATCCCCAGGTCCCGGTCCCGCTTGGCCAGGCGGCGCCCCAGCGGATCCGTCAGCAGGGGAATGTGGATGTAAGCGGGCGGCGCGGCCTCCAGGCATTCATAGAGAAAGATCTGCCGGGGCGTGGCGGTGAGGATGTCCCGGCCCCGGACGACCTGCGTGACCCCGGAGGCGATGTCGTCCGCCACGCAGGCCAGCTGGTAGCCAAACAGCCCGTCGGAGCGCTTCAGCACAAAATCGCCGCAGTCCCGCGCCAGGTTTTCCGTGACGCTGCCCTGCAGGCCGTCCGCAAAGGCGATCTCGCGCTCCGGCACCCGCAGCCGGATGGCGGGAGCGCGCCGCTTTGCCTTTTCGGCAATCTGCGCCGGTGTCAGGTGCCGGCAGGTGCCGGGATACACCGTCTGGGTGTCCCCCAGGTTGGGCGCCAGCTCCGGGTGCAGCTCCGCCCGGGTGCAGAAGCAGGGGTAGGTCAGGCCGTGCGCGGCCAGGGCCGCCAGCGTCCGCTCATAATACGCGGAGCGCTCGCTCTGCCGCAGGACGTCCCCGTCCCATGCAAAGCCCAGCCATGCCAGGTCCGCCAGCAGGGCGCGGGTGTTTTTCTCGGGGCAGCGGGGCACGTCCACGTCCTCGACGCGCAGTAGGATCCGCCCGCCCCGGCTCCGGGCGGACAGCCAGGCCAGCATGGCGCAGAGGATGTTCCCCAGGTGGAGCGATCCGCTGGGCGTGGGCGCAAAACGCCCGGTCGGCGCGCTCACAGCTTGTCCCGCAGGAACTGCCCGGTGTAGGAGGACGCATGGCGCGCCACCTCTTCCGGCGTTCCGCAGGCCACCAGGGTGCCGCCGGCGTCTCCGCCCTCCGGCCCCAGGTCGATGATCCAGTCCGCCACCTTGATCACGTCCAGGTTGTGCTCGATGACCAGCACTGTGTTGCCGGCCTCCACCAGGCGCTGCAGCACGCTGATCAGCCGGGCCACGTCCGCGGAGTGCAGGCCCGTGGTCGGCTCGTCGAGCACATAGATCGTGCGCCCCGTGGCCTTGCGGGAGAGCTCCGTGGCCAGCTTGACCCGCTGGGCCTCGCCGCCGGAGAGGGTGGTGGCCGCCTGGCCCAGCTTCATGTAGCCCAGGCCCACGTCCTCGAGGGTTTCGAGCTTGCGCCGCAGGGCGGTGTGGTGCTCAAAGAAGCGCACACCCTCCTCCACGGTCATCTCCAGCACCTCGTGGATGTTCTTTCCGCCCCAGGTGACCTCCAGGGTCTCCCGGTTGTAGCGCTTGCCCTTGCAGTCCTCGCAGGGCACATAGATGTCCGGCAGAAAGTTCATCTCGATGCGCAGCATGCCGTCGCCCTGGCAGGCCTCGCAGCGGCCGCCCCGGACGTTGAAGCTGAAGCGGTTTTCCTTGTAGCCCCGGGCCTTGGCCTCCGGGGTCATCGCGAAGAGCTTGCGGATCTGGTCGAAAAGCCCGGTATAGGTCGCCGGGTTCGAGCGCGGGGTGCGGCCGATGGGGCTCTGGTCGATCATGATGATCTTGTCCAGGGCTTCGGCGCCCTGCATCTCCCGGAAGCGGCCGGGCTTGGTCTTCGCCCGGTTCAGCTGCTTTGCCAGCTGCTTGTAGACGATCTCGTTCACCAGCGAGCTCTTGCCCGAGCCGGACACGCCCGTGACGCAGCACATCACGCCCAGGGGGATCTCCACGTCCAGGTCCTTGAGGTTGTTCTCCGCGGCGCCCAGTACCTTCAGCCAGCCGGTCGGAGTTTTCCGGGCCGCAGGCACCGGAATGGTGAGCGCGCCAGAGAGGTATTTCCCCGTGATGGAGCGCTCGCAGGCGATGACGTCGTCCACGCTGCCCGCTGCCACGATCTCGCCGCCGTGGATCCCCGCGCCGGGGCCCACGTCCACCAGATAATCCGCAGCCCGCATGGTGTCCTCGTCGTGCTCCACCACGATGACCGTGTTGCCCAGGTCGCGCATGCGCTTCAGCGTGGCGATGAGCTTGTGGTTGTCCCGCTGGTGCAGGCCGATGGAGGGCTCGTCGAGCACATACAGCACGCCCATCAGGGCCGAGCCGATCTGCGTGGCCAGGCGGATGCGCTGGGCCTCGCCGCCGGAGAGCGTCACGGCGGAGCGCCCGAGCGTCAGGTAGCCCAAGCCCACGTCCGTCAGGAAGCCCAGGCGCGCGTCGATTTCCCGCAGGATGGGCGCGGCGATCATCTGTCCGGTGGCGCTGAGCTCCACGTTCCGGAAGAAGTCCCGGCAGTCGGTGACCGACAAGGCGCTGACCTCCGCTAAGTTCTTTCCGCCGACCGTCACCGCCAGCGCCTCGGGCTTCAGGCGCCTGCCGCCGCAGGCCGGGCAGATCTCGTCGGCCATGTACTCCTCGTAGGCGCTCTTCATGGCCTCGGAGGTGGTCTCCCGGTAGCGGCGCTCCAGGGTGGGGATCACGCCCTCGAAGGGCGTCGCGTACTGCCCCTGGCCGTTGGCGCTGTCGTAGGTGATGGTGATCTTTTCCGTCCCGGTGCCGTAGAGGATGGCGTGCATGGCTTCCTCCGAGAGGCGCTCCACCGGGGTGTCGAGGGTGAAACCGTATTTCTCGCCCATCGCGCGGAAATACTGCGCCGCAATGCCCCGGTCATCCTCCACATTGAAGCCCATGGCGTTCAGTGCGCCCTGGCGCAGGGACAGGCTGCGGTCCGGGAACAGCGCGTCCACGGAGATCTTCCGCAGCACGCCCAGGCCCGAGCAGGTGGGACAGGCGCCGTAGGGGCTGTTGAACGAGAAGGTCCTGGGCGCCAGCTCGCCGATGGAGATGCCGCAGTCCGGGCAGGCGTAATTCATGGAGAACAGCTGCTCGCCCTGGTCGAAGAAATCCGCGATCACCAGGCCGCCGGCTTTGGCGGTGGCGGTCTCGATGGAGTCCGAAAGCCGCTTCTGAAATTCCTTGCCCGGGCGGACGATCAGCCGGTCCACCACGATTTCCACCGTGTGCTTTTTCTTTTTGTCCAGCGCCGGCGGCTCCTCCAGGTCGTACACTTCCCCGTCGATGCGCGCGCGGACAAAGCCCGCCTTGCGCGCGTCCTCCAGCAGCTTCACGTGCTCGCCCTTGCGCCCACGGACGATCGGGGACAGCACCTGCATCCGGGTGCCCTCGGGCCAGGCCTGCACCGCGTCCACCATCTGGTCCACAGTCTGCTGGCGGATCTCCCGGCCGCAGTTGGGGCAGTGGGGAATGCCCGCCCGGGCCCACAGCAGGCGCATGTAGTCGTGGATCTCCGTCACGGTGCCCACGGTGGAGCGGGGATTGCGGCTGGTGGTTTTCTGGTCGATGGAGATCGCGGGGCTCAGGCCCTCGATGGCGTCCACGTCCGGCTTGTCCATCTGGCCCAGGAACTGGCGCGCATAGGAGGAGAGGCTCTCCACATACCGCCGCTGGCCCTCCGCGTAGATGGTGTCAAAAGCAAGCGAACTCTTGCCGGACCCGGACAGGCCGGTGAACACCACCAGCTTGTTGCGGGGCACGGTCAGGTTCACATTTTTCAGGTTGTGCATCCGGGCGCCCCGGATGATCAGGTCTTCGTTCATACATCCACCTCAGGTTTGTCTGTTCGCTTTTGAGGCGAACAAAAAGAGCATACCACATTTTCAGGCCGGGTGCAATGCGAACATCGGCGAACCGCGCAAGGCCCGCAAAAAAACTGCGGAGCGCATCCGCAGTCTGTTACTGTGATAATACGAAGGATTTTCATTCATGGTGTTAAATCGTACTTCGTACGATTTATGTTGATCTCAGCGCCGGATGGCCCGGATCAGGAAGCTCCCGACGCCCTGGCCGATGACGATCATCGCGATGGCGATCATCGCCGCCACACCCTCCTGCACCCCTGCAGCCGTGTCGCCCGCGCCGATGAAGCGCATGCAGCGGTACAGCCCCAGCCCCGGGACAAAGGGCACGATGGACATCATCAGGAACACGGTGGAGATCATCCGCTCGCGCCGGGCCAGCAGCAGCGCCAGCACTGAGCCCGCAAGCGAGCCCAGGAAGATCGCAAGGTTGGCCCCGCCCCCCAGGTCCAGCACCAGTGTGTAGATCAGGAAGGCCGCCATGCCCACCGCGCCGGCGTGCAGCCAGGAGCGGGCCGGCGCGCAGACCAGGGCCGCAAAGCCCAGGGTCCCCAACAGCGAGGAGCAGGCCGCCAGCAGGATCCGGAGGAACAGGGAAGGCTCCGCCGCCTGAACAGCGCCCCGGACCTCCGCCAGCGAACCGGCCAGGGCCGAGGCCACCAGGGCGCCGCCCGCGATCAGGCAGGCCGTCAGGATCGCCTGAATCCCGTGGCTCAGGCCCGCCACCATGTCGCCCCGCATCGTGTCCTGCACCGCGT
>CAMKAE010000078.1 GCA_946410395.1 uncultured Clostridia bacterium | reverse complement strand
TACTCAAAGCCTCCCCTGAAAGGGGAGGGGGACCGCTTGCGGTGGAGAGGTTCCCCGGCAGGACTGATTAGTTACTCATCATGAATGAAAGTCCTTCGTATTCTCACATGAAGTCAGGGGGTCGGGAAACCGGAGGGGATGAACAGCTGCTGGAAAACGCGGATGGCGTAGCGGTCAGTCATGCCGGAGAGATAGTCGCACACGCCCCGCTGCGTGCCCTCGCGGTAGCCCACGAGCAGGTATTCCTCCGACAACTCGGCCGGGTGCTCCATGTACCAGCCGTAGAGCGAGCGGACCACGTGATCGCAGCGGACCTCCTCGGTGGCGCGCCAGGTGTCGCGGTAGACCTTCTCGAACATGAACTCCCGCAGGGCGTCGGTGGCCTGCTGCACCAGGGGACTCATGGTGAGATGCGGCTCCCCGGCGCTGTGCTTCACGATGTCGGTGATCATGGTGTTGATCCGGGCGCTGTGGGTGCTGCCCAGCACCTTCAGACAGTCGGCCGGCAGCTCGAAGTCCTGCAGGATGCCGCCCCGCAGGGCGTCGTCCAGGTCGTGGTTCAGGTAGGCGATGCGGTCCGCGCGGCGGACGCATTCCCCCTCCAGGGTGGACGGGAAACCGCTGCCGGAGTGGTTCAGGATGCCGTCCCGGACCTCCCGGGTCAGGTTCAGGCCCTGGCCGTCGCGCTCAAGGCGCTCCACCACCCGCAGGCTCTGCTCGTTGTGCCGGAAGCCCTCGGGCATCAGCTCGTTCAGCGAGGCCTCCCCGATGTGCCCGAAGGGCGTGTGCCCCAGGTCGTGCCCCAGGGCGATGGCCTCGGTCAGGTCCTCGTTGAGCCGCAGGGCCCGGGCCAGGGTCCGGGCGACCTGGGCCACCTCCAGCGTGTGGGTCAGCCGCGTGCGAAAGTGATCGCCCTCCGGGGCGATGTAGACCTGGGTCTTGCCCTGCAGGCGCCGGAAGGCCTTGCTGTGCACGATCCGGTCGCGGTCCCGCTGAAAGCAGGTGCGGGTCTGGCAGGGAGGCTCCTCCTTGTCCCGCCCGAGGCTCTCGGCGGCTCTGCAGGCAGCAGGCGAAAGCCAGAGCGCTTCCCGCTCCTCCGTCTGTTCCCGTATGGTCATCGTCGGTCCCTCCGAATCGTGTCCCGTCGTGAAACTTGCATGGTATCATTTGACATCGGCGGCGGAAATCCTCTTTTTCTCCGGGCGCGGAAAGGAAAATTTGCGTTGACCCCCGGGACCGAAGATGATACAATGTTCAATGGGCTTGTGTGTCAACGGCCCATGGAGGACGATATGCAGCTTTTTGACGAAAAGATCGAGGCCATGCTGGAGCAGGTCCAGAAGGCCCCGCGCTATACCGGCGGCGAGATGAACGCCGTCCGCAAGGACTGGGACAGCGTGGCCCTGCACTACGGCTTCTGCTTCCCGGACACCTACGAGGTGGGCATGTCCCACCTGGGGATGAAGATTCTCTACGGCCTGGTGAACCGGGAGCCGGATCAGCTCTGCGAGCGCTTTTTCATGCCCTGGACGGACATGAAGGCGCTGATGGAACAGGAGAACGTGCCCCTGTTCTCCACCGAGAGCCGCCGGCCGATGGCGGATTTTGACCTGCTGGGTTTTACCCTGCAGTACGAGATGAGCTACACCAACATCCTGGCCATGCTGAAGCTGGGCCGGGTGCCGCTGCACCGGGAGGAGCGGCGGCGGGACGACCCGGTGGTGGTGGCGGGCGGCCCCTGTGCGTTCAACCCGGAGCCCCTGGCGGACTTCATCGACGCCTTCATGATCGGGGACGGCGAGGAGGTCACCCTGCAGCTGACCGCGGCGGTGCGCGACTGGAAGCCCACCGGCGCGCCGCGGGAGGTGCTGCTGCGCACCCTGGCGGCGATTCCCGGGGTCTATGTGCCCGCGTTCTACGACGTGGCCTATAACGCCGACGGCACGGTGGCCTCGGTGACGCCCAACGATCCCGCGGCGCCTGCGGCGGTGAAGAAGTGCGTCGTGACGGACCTGGATTCGGCCTATTACCCGCGGGAATTCCCCGTCCCCTATACCGAGGTGGTCTTCGACCGCATCATGCTGGAGATCATGCGGGGCTGCACCCGGGGCTGCCGCTTCTGCCAGGCGGGCATGCTCTACCGCCCGGTGCGGGAGCGCTCGCTGGAGACCCTGCGGAGCCTGGCCCGGGACCTGGAGAAGGCCACCGGCTATGAGGAGATCAGCCTCTCCAGCCTCTCCAGCGGCGACTACAGCTGCCTGCCGGAGCTGATCCGGGCGCTGATGAAGGACCTGGAGAAGGAGCGCGTCAGCATTTCCCTGCCCTCCCTGCGCATCGACAGCGTGCTCAAGGAGAGCCTGGAGGAGACGCAGAAGGTGCGCAAGACCAGCCTGACCTTCGCGCCGGAGGCCGGCACGCAGCGCCTGCGGGACGTGATCAACAAGGGCGTGACCGAGGCGGACCTGATGGAGAAGGTGACCGACGCCTTCTCCTCCGGCTGGAGCGCGGTGAAGCTCTATTTCATGATCGGCCTGCCCACGGAGACCGACGAGGACCTGGACGGCATCGCGGACCTGGCGGCCAAGGTGGTGCGCTGCTATTTCTCCGTCCCTAAGGAAAAGCGCGCCAAGGGCCTTCGGGTGACGGTCAGCACGTCGAGCTTTGTGCCCAAGCCCGTGACGCCCTTCCAGTGGGAGCCCCAGGACACCCTGGAGGAGCTCAAGCGCAAGCAGGCGTACCTAAAGGAGAAGCTGCGGGCGGTCAAGGGCGTGAACTTCAACTACCACACCCCGGAGCTGAGTTTCCTGGAGGCCTGCTTCTCCCGGGGCGACCGCCGGCTGGGCCGGGTGCTGGAGGCGGCGGTGAACCGCGGCTGCATCCTGGATGGCTGGAGCGACCTGTTCTCCTTTGAGAACTGGATGGCGGCCTTCGCGGACGCCGGGCTGGACCCGGCCTGGTACGCCTACCGCCGCCGGGGCGAGGACGAGGTCATGCCCTGGGAGCACATCGACAGCGGCATCACCCGCCGCTTCCTGCGGCACGAACTGGAGAAGGCGCAGCGGGCGGAAACCACCCGGGACTGCCGGCACGGCTGTAACGGCTGCGGCCTGAACCAGTGGAAAGGAGTCTGCGCCTATGCGAATCCTGGCCACGTTTGAGAAACAGGAGCGCCTGCGGCACATCGGCCACCTGGACATCATGCGCGCCATGCAGCGGGCGCTGCGCCGCTCGGGGCTGCCGGTGAGCTATTCCAAGGGCTTCAATCCGCACATCCTGCTGACCTTCGCCTCCGCGCTGTCGGTGGGCGCGGCCAGCACCTGCGAGATCATGGAGGTCTCCCTCGACGAGCCGGTGGAGCCCGGCGTGTTCATGGCGCGCATGAACGAAGCCTTGCCGCCGGAGATGCAGCTGACGGGCGCGCGGGCGGTGGACGAGCGCCGCCCCGCCGCCATGGCCCTGGTCCGGGCAGCGCGCTATGACATCCGGCTGCCGGAGGACGCGACGCGGACGCTGGGCGCGGCCATTCCCGGCTTCCTGGCGCAGGCGGAGATCATCACGGACCGGAAGACGAAGAGCGGCGTCAAGCCCTGCGACATCCGGCCGCTGATCCACGCGCTGGAGATGCGGGAAAACCATCTGCTGGCGGAACTGGCCCTGACGGAGACCCTGTCCTGCAAGCCCGCCATGCTGCTGACGGCCCTGTGCGCGTTCACCGGCATACCGGAGCCCCGGGCGATGGTGACCCGCACCCGCCTGCTCGGGGAGACGGAGGCCGGCGCGATCGTTCCGCTGGAGGAGCTATGAAGCGCGAGATACTGGTCAACGGCGCGTCGCCGCGGGAGATCGTGGTGACGGAGGACGGCCGCCTGTGCGAATACCTGCGGGACGAGGCGGACCCGGGCCGGCCGGGCACGGTGATCCGGGGCCGGGTGATCCGCACCGTCAAGGGCATGGAAGCGGCCTTTGTGGACATCGGCACCGACCGGAACGGTTTCCTGCCGCTGCAGGAGCGCTGCATCGCCCCCGACGCCGCCCCGCTGCGGGAGGGGGACCGGGTCACGGTGCAGGTGCAGCGCGAGGCGCACGGCGAAAAGGGCGCCTTTCTGACCCGGGACATTGCACTGACCGGCACCTGCGTGGTGCTGATGCCCGAAAACCGCTCGGTGGGCGCCTCCGGCAAGCTGGACCGGGAGGACGCCGCCCGCCTGCGGGAGCTGGGCCGCCGCCTGGCGGAGGACCGCTTCGGGCTGGTGATGCGCACCGCCGCCGCGCAAGCGGAGGAAGACGCGATCCGCGCGGAGACGCAGGCCTTGTGGGAGCGCTGGCAGGGCATCGACGCCGCCGCGGCCGTGACGGCCGCGCCCTCGGTGCTCTGGCAGCCGGAGAGCGCCCTGGAACAGCTGCTGCGGGACTTCGCCGCCACGGGCATCGACTGCGTGATCTCCGAGGACCCGGCGGTGCAGGCGCTGCTGCCCGAAGGCACGGCCTTCCGGCAGGTGGAGCGGGACCCGCTGGCGGTGGCCGGGGTGCCGGCGCTTTTGCAGGACGCGCTGCGGCGCAAGGCCTGGCTCAAGAGCGGCGCGAACCTGGTGATCGACGAGTGCGAGGCCCTGACGGTGATCGACGTGAACACCGCGAAATTCACCGGCAAGCGGGCTTTGGAGAACAACCTGACCCGGGTCAACCGCGAGGCCTGCCGGGAGATCGCCCGCCAGGTGAGGCTCCGGTCCCTGGGCGGCATCATCATCATCGACATGATCGACATGCTGGAGGCGGAGCACCGGGCGGAGGTGCTCGACGCCCTGCGGGAGGCTTTCTCCCACGACCGGGCCCGGACCGTGATCCACGGCTTCACCTCCCTGGGCCTGATCGAGATGACCCGCCGGCGCACGCGCAGGCCCCTCCGGGAGATCCTGCGCGCCAAACCCGCGTCCGACGAAACCTGAAAGGATCTGTGTTATGACCACACGCGTCCCCGTGATTGTCACCGAGGCCGAGATGGCGGCGCAGCGCGAAAGCGAGCGCCGGATCGCGGCTCTTTCCGCGCGCCCGCAGACCTATCATGTGGTCACCTACGGCTGCCAGATGAACGCCCACGACTCGGAAAAGATCGCCGGCATGCTCGAGGCCATGGGCATGACGCCCGCGGCAGAGCGCGAGGCGGCCGATTTCGTGATCTTCAACACCTGCTGTGTCCGGGACAACGCTGAGCGCCGGGCGCTGGGCAACGTCACCTGGCTCAAGGAGATCCGCCGGGAGCGGCCGGAGATGATGATCGCGGTGTGCGGCTGCATGATCCAGGAGCCGGGCATGGCGGAGCGGATCCTGAAGCAGTATCCGTTCGTGGATCTGGCCTTCGGCACGGCCAACCTGCACCGGTTCCCGAGTCTGCTGGAGCGGGTGCTGATCACCGGGGAGCGGGTGGTCTCGGTGGAGGGAGAGGACGTCATCGCCGAGGAGGTGCCGGTGCGGCGCCTGCGCAGCGACGCGGCCTACCTGACGATCATGTACGGCTGCGACAACTTCTGCTCCTACTGCATCGTGCCCTATGTCCGGGGCCGGGAGCGCTCCCGGCGCATGGCGGACATCCTGCGGGAGGCGGAGGCCCTGCGGGAGGGCGGCGTGAAGGAGATCATGCTCCTGGGCCAGAACGTGAACAGCTACCGCGGCGAGGACGGGTCGGATTTCCCGGCGCTGCTCCGGGCGGTGGACGCCCTGGGGATCGAGCGGATCCGCTTCATGACCTCCCATCCCAAGGACCTGTCCGACGGGCTCATCGCCGCCATGGCGGACTGCCGGCACGTGCTGCCCCAGTTCCATCTGCCGGTGCAGGCCGGGAACGACGAGATCCTGCGCCGCATGAACCGGCACTATACCCGCGCGGAATACCTGGCCAAGGTGCGGGCGCTGCGCGAAGCCGTGCCGGGCATCGGCCTCACCACCGACCTGATCGTCGCCTTCCCCGGGGAGACGGAGGCCCAGTTTGAGGACACGCTGTCCCTGGTGGACGAGGTGGGCTATGACTCCGCCTTCACGTTCATCTATTCGCCCCGCACCGGCACCGCCGCGGCGAAAATGCCGGACCAGATCGCGCCGGAGGTCGCCACGGAGCGGATCCAGCGCCTCATCGCCCTGCAGGAAAAGCGCCAGCGGGAGATGATGGCGCGCTTCGTGGGGCAGGAGGAGGACGTGCTGGCGGAGGGCCTGTCGCGCCGGAGCGACCGGCAGGTCTCCGGCAAGGGCGGACACGGGGTGTCCATCACCTTCCCGGGCAGCGCGGCGGACATCGGACAGACCATCCGGGTGCGGATCACCGGACAAAAGAACAATACCCTGAGCGCGGAGCGCTGCGGAGAGACGTTATGACGGACATTTTTGAGACGGCACACGAACTGGGGAAGGCCCTGCGGGACAGCGAGGCCTGGAAAGCCCTGCGGGAGACCCGGACGAATCCGGCCTGCTCCGCGGAGCAGGGGCTGGCGGCCCAGGAGGCCTGGGACGACCTCGCGGGCTGCGTGCGGCAGATCATCGGCCTGTACGTCGACATCGAGCCGGCCCGCTCCTGCGCTTCCTGCGGCGGCTGCCCCGCGCGGAAGGCGGGTGACCGGCCGTGAACATGGACACCCGGGAGAATTTCGCGGAGCTGATGGCGTCTGTGACCCCGATGATGAAGCAGTACCTGGCCATCAAGCGGGAGCACGAGGACGAGATCCTCATGTACCGCCTCGGGGACTTCTATGAAATGTTCTTCGAGGACGCGGTCACCGCGGCCCATGAGCTGGAGCTGACGCTGACGGGCCGGGACTGCGGCCTGCCGGAGCGGGCGCCGATGTGCGGCGTGCCCTTCCACGCGGTCAACGGCTATGTGGAGAAGCTCATCGCCCTGGGCCACCGCGTGGCGGTGTGCGAGCAGATGGAGGACCCGGCCACGGCCAAGGGGCTGGTGGAGCGGGACGTGATTCGGGTCTACACGCCCGGCACCCTCAACGATCCCAGCATGCTGGACGAGCACAGCAACAGCTATATCCTCTCCGTCTGTTTCCAGTCCGAGCGGGTGGGCCTGGCCTATGCCGACGTGTCCACCGGCGCGTTTTTCGTGCGGGAGATCGCCGGGACGCGGCAGCTGCCGGACGAACTGTCCCGCACGGCTCCCCGGGAGATCATCACCCACGACCTGGTGCGGCTGCGGGAGGCGCTGGGCCGGGAGCTGCCCGCCGCCACCGAGCAGAGCGCGTCCTGGTACAGTTTTGCCAACGCCTCCGACGCCCTGTGCGCGCACTTTCACCTGCGGGACCTCACCTCCCTGGGCCTCTCGGAGGAGTATCGGGCGGCGGCCTGCGCGGCGGGCGCCCTGATGAAATATCTGAACAGCACCCAGAAGAACGCCCTGGAGCACATCACCGGCCTGCGCATCGACCCCGCCGGGCGCACGATGCTCCTGGACCGCAACACCCGCCGCAACCTGGAGCTGACCGAGAGCATCCGCTCCCGCAGCCGGAAGGGCTCGCTGCTGTGGCTGCTGGACCGCACCTCCACCGCGATGGGCGGGCGGCTGCTGCGCAGCTGGATCGAGGAGCCGCTGCTGGACCCGGAGGCCATCGGCTTCCGGCTGGACGCGGTGGCGGAGCTGGCCGGCGAGCATGTGCTGGCCATGACCCTTGCCGAAGAGCTCAAGGGCGTCTACGACATCGAGCGCCTGCTGAGCAAGGTGGCCTACCGCAGCCTCAACGCCCGGGACTGCCTGGCCCTGGGCGCCTCCCTGGGCAAGGTCCCGGGGATCCGCGGCCTGTTGAGCGGAGCGCAGTGCGCTGCGTTGCGGGACATCCGGGACCGGATGGACCCGCTGGCGGACCTGACGGACCTGCTTGAGCGGGCCGTCAATCCGGACGCCCCGGCGGTGATCACCGAGGGTGGGCTGATCCGCGACGGCTATTCCCCGATGCTCGACGAGTACCGGGCCGCGGCTACCGACGGCCGGCGCTGGGTGCTGGAGCTGGAGCAGCGGGAGCGGGAGCGCACCGGCATCCGCAACCTTCGCGTGCAGTACAACCGGGTCTTCGGCTACTATATCGAGGTCACTAAGTCCTATCTGGACATGGTCCCGGAGGACTACACCCGGCGGCAGACCATGACCAATGCGGAGCGCTTCGTCACGCCGGAGCTCAAGGAGCTGGAGCAGAAGATCGTCGGGGCGCAGGAGCAGGCCGTGCGGCTGGAGCTGCAGCTGTTCGGGGAGATCCGCGACCGGCTTTCGGAGCGTCTGGCGGCCATTCAGCAGACCGCTCTGCAGCTCAAGACCCTGGACGCCCTGCTGTCCCTGGCCCGCACGGCCGTGGACAACCATTATGTGCGCCCGGAGATCGTCACCGACGGCGCGATGGAGATCATCGGCGGCCGGCATCCCGTGGTGGAGGCCACCCTGCGGGACGAGGGCTTTGTCCCCAACGACACCCACATGGACCTGGAGGAGCAGCGGATGCTGATCATCACAGGTCCCAACATGGCCGGCAAGAGCACCTACATGCGGCAGGTGGCGCTGATCACGCTGATGGCGCACATCGGCTCCTTCGTGCCGGCGGACAGCGCCCGGATCCCCGTCGTGGACCGGATCTTCACCCGCGTGGGGGCTTCGGACGACCTGGCCAGCGGGCAGAGCACCTTCATGGTGGAGATGTCCGAGACCGCCTACATCCTGCGCAACGCCACCCGGAACTCGCTGATCATCCTCGACGAGATCGGCCGGGGCACGTCCACCTTCGACGGCCTGGCCATCGCCTGGGCGGTGGTGGAATACCTGACGGATCAGCGCAAGTGCGGCGCGAAAACCCTCTTCGCGACCCACTACCATGAACTCAGCGAGCTGGAGGGCCACATCCCGGGCGTGCGCAACTACTGCAGCACGGTGAAGGAGCACGGCGAGAACGTGATCTTCCTGCGCCGAATCGAACGGGGCGGCGCGGACCGCTCCTACGGCGTTCAGGTGGCCCGGATCGCGGGCGTGCCCACGGAAGTGGTTATGCGCGCCCAGGAGATCCAGGCCCGGCTGGAGGTCAGCGACGTGGGCGGCAACAACATCGGCCGGAGCATTCTGGGCGAGGACCAGAAGGACCGGGCCGATGAGCAGGTGGACCTGTTCGCCTACCAGCGCACGGAGCTGATCGAGGAGATCAAGGCCATCGACGTGATGGCTCTGACCCCCATGGACGCCATCAATCA
>CAMKAE010000077.1 GCA_946410395.1 uncultured Clostridia bacterium | reverse complement strand
GCCGCGGCAACTATGCCCTGGGCGTCAAGGAACAGCTGATCTTCCCCGAAATCGAGTACGATAAGGTCGAGAAGATCCGCGGCATGGAAATGATTTTCGTCACGACCGCCAAGACCGACGAAGAAGCCAAGGAACTGCTTCGCCTGCTTGGTATGCCGTTTGCAAACTAAGGGAGGAGAACGAATATGGCAAAGACCAGTATGAAGATCCGTCAGGCCCGTCCGGCCAAATTCTCCACCCGTGCTTATACGCGCTGCACGCTGTGCGGCCGTCCGCACTCGGTGCTGCGCCGCTACGGCATCTGCCGTATCTGCTTCAGAGAACTGGCTTACAAGGGCCAGATTCCCGGCGTCCGCAAGGCCAGCTGGTAAGGAGGAGGTTTCAATATGGTCATCAATGATCCCATCGCCGATATGCTGACCCGTATCCGCAACGCGCAGATTGCCCGTCATGATACCGTGAGCATGCCCGCCAGCAACATGAAAAAGAACATCGCGAAGCTGATGCAGAACGAAGGCTTCATCAAGTCCTACGAAGTGATCGACGACGGCCTGCAGGGCGAGATCAAGATCACGCTGAAGTACCTTGAAAAGAAGCAGCCCGTGATCGTCGGCCTCAAGCGCATCAGCAAGCCCGGCCTGCGGGTGTACGCGTCCTGTGAAGACCTGCCCAAGGTTCTGGGCGGTCTGGGTGTCGCGATCATCTCCACCAGCAAGGGCGTCATGACCGACCGGATGGCCCGCAAGGAAAACCTGGGCGGCGAAGTGCTCTGCTACATCTGGTAATCACAAAACAGGGAGGTAAATCATTATGTCTCGTATCGGAAGACAGCCGATTGCTATTCCTGCCGGCGTGACAGTTCAGGTGAGCGAGAGCAACCTCGTGACTGTCAAGGGCCCCAAGGGCACGCTGAGCCAGCAGGTCAATCCTGACATCAAAATCGAAGAAAAAGACGGCCAGCTGCTGCTGACCCGTCCTTCTGACAACAAAGATCACCGCGCCATGCACGGCCTGTACCGCGCGCTGGTTCACAACATGGTGGTCGGCGTGACCGAGGGCTTTGCCAAGACCCTGGAAATGGTCGGCACCGGCTATCACGCGGAAGCCAAGGACAACGGCAAGAAGCTGGACATCGCGATCGGCTTCTCTCACCCCGTGATCCTGAGCGCTCCGGAAAACGTCACCTTCGAAACCCCCAACCAGACCACCATGGTCATCAAGGGGATCGACAAGCAGGTCGTCGGCAGCCTGGCCGCTGATATCCGCGCGATCCGTCCGCCGGAACCCTATCTGGGCAAGGGCATCAAGTATCAGGGCGAGCATATCCAGCGCAAGGAAGGCAAGGCCGGCAAGAAGTAAGGAAGGGAGTGAACGCATATGTTCAAAAAACGCGACCGCAATGAAGTACGCGTGATCCGTCACGCCCGCGTTCGCAAAAAGATCAGCGGCACCCCCGAAATGCCGCGTCTGTCTGTGTATCGCAGCAATAAATCCATCTATGCTCAGATTATCGACGATACCAAGGGCGTGACCCTGGTTTCCGCCTCCACCCTGGATCCCCAGATCAAGGGCCAGCTGGGCGACGTCGACAAGAAGGGCGCTGCCAAACTCGTTGGCAAGCTGATCGGCGAGCGTGCGCTGAACGCCGGCCTGAAGAACGTGGTGTTTGACCGCGGCGGTTATATCTACACCGGACGTGTTGCCGAACTGGCTGCCGGCGCTCGTGAAGCCGGGCTGAACTTCTAAGGGGAGGATAAAGCACATGTATCGCAAAGAAGAACCCCAAAGTGAATTCAAAGAACGCCTGGTTTCCCTGAACCGCGTCACGAAGGTCGTTAAAGGCGGTAAGAACTTCCGCTTTGCCGCCCTGGTTGTCGTCGGCGACGAGAATGGCCGCGTTGGCTGCGCCATCGGCAAGGCCATGGAAGTTCCGGAAGCCATCCGCAAGGCTTCTGAGGCTGCCAAAAAGCACCTGATCAAGGTCGCCATGACCGGCACCACCATTCCTCACCGGATCGACGGCCTCTACGGCACCGCCAAGGTCGTCCTGATCCCCGCCGAGGAAGGCGCCGGCGTTATCGCCGGCGGCGGCGCCCGTGCCGTGCTGGAGCTGGCCGGCGTCAAGGACATCCGTACCAAGTCCTTCGGCACCAGCAACCGCATCAACACCGTCAAGGCCACCATCGATGGTCTGAGCCGTCTGCGCGACGCGGAAATGGTCGCCCGGATGCGCGGCAAGACCGTGGAAGAGATTCTGGACTAAGGAGGATTGGCAAATATGAAACTGAAAATCACATTGGTCAAGTCCCCCATCGCGTCGCTGCCCAAGCACAAGGCCAACGTCAAGGCGCTGGGCCTGCGCAAGGTCGGCCACTCGGTCATCCACAGTGACACGCCCCAGATCCGGGGTCAGATCTTCGCCGTCAAGCATATGGTGAAGGTTGAAGAAATTGAAGAATAAGGGAGGGCCCTCCAATGAAACTGCATGAGTTGCAGCCGGCTATCGGCTCGACGACTGCCCCGAAGCGCCTCGGCAGAGGCGTAGGCTCCGGACTCGGCAAGACGTCCGGTAAGGGCCACAAGGGTGCCAAAGCCCGTTCCGGCGGCGGCAAGCGCCCGGGATTTGAAGGCGGTCAGATGCCTTTGACCCGCCGCCTGCCCAAGCGCGGCTTCACCAACATCTACCGCAAGGAATACGCGACCGTCAACGTCAGCGCCCTGGAGTGCTTTGAAGACGGCGCCACCGTGAACGCGGAAGCCCTGAAAGAGGCCGGTCTGGTCAAGAAGTTCCTGTCCGGCGTCAAGATCCTCGGCGGCGGCGAGCTGACCAAGAAGCTCACCGTGTGCGTGGACAAAGTGACTGAGTCTGCCAAGGAAAAGATCGAGGCTGCCGGTGGGAAAGTAGAGGTGAAGTAAGCGATGTGGGAAACCCTGAAAAACGCGTGGCGTGTTAAGGATATCCGCAAAAAGCTTCTTTACACCTTCGGGATGCTGCTCCTGTTCCGTCTGGTCAGCGTCATTCCGGCCCCCGGCATCGACTCCGCAAAGGTCAGCGCCGAGATCGCCAAATACGATGTCCTGAACCTGGTCAACATGATGACCGGTAACGCCTTCAGCCAGATGACCATCATGGCGATGGGCATCACGCCTTACATCAACGCTTCCATTATCATGCAGCTGCTGGCAGTCGCCATCCCGGCGCTGGAGCGGCTGAGCAAGGACGGCGGCGAGGAAGGCCGCAAGAAGATCAACCAGATCACCCGTTACGTGACGATCGGTCTGGCGATCCTGCAGTCCGTCGGCATCATCATGACGCTGAACCGTTCCATGAAAATCCTGCAGACCGGCTACGACAACTTCTGGGGCTTCGCCCTGATCGCGCTGGTCATGGCCGGCGGCACCGCCCTGGCGATGTGGATCGGTGAGCGGATCACCAAGAACGGGATCGGCAACGGCATCTCCATGCTGATCTTCGTCGGCATCGTCTCCAACCTCTTCAACGGCATCCTGCAGGCTGTGCTGGGCCTGTTCGGCGAGAACGGCACCACCTCCCTGCTGCACCTGGTGGTCATCCTGGCGACGACCATTATCATCGTCGCCCTGGTTACCTTGGTGGACCTGGCGGAGCGCCGCATCCCGGTGCAGTACGCCAAGCGCGTGGTGGGCCGCAAGATGTACGGCGGCCAGAGCACCCACATCCCGATGAAACTGCTGGCCGTCGGCGTTCTGCCCCTGATCTTCGCCTACTCCTTCATGGCCTTCCCGGGCACGATCATGGCGATGATCAACAGCAACTCCGGCGCCTACAAGTGGTGGGAAGCCAACATGAACCAGACCAGCTGGCTGTACGCGCTCGTCTGCGCGCTGCTGATCATCGGCTTCAGCTACTTCTACACCGCCATTACCTTCAACGCCGAGGATATCTCCAAGAACATCCAGCAGCAGGGCGGTCACATCCCGGGCACCCGTTCCGGTACCGCGACCACCGCTTACCTGCAGCGCACCAGCAAGCGTCTGACGCTGTTCGCGGCGCTGTTCCTGGCGATCCTGGCGACGATCCCCACCATCCTGTGGGGCGCGGCAAAAGTATCCATTCCGTTCGGCGCGTCTTCCATCCTGATCGCCGTGCAGGTGGCGCTCGAATTCATGCGTCAGCTCGAAGCGCAGATGGTGGTCCGTCACTACAAGGGATTCCTTTGATGCGGAAAACCGCATGCCGGTTTTCGTTCCACTCATCCCACCTCCCCCAAAACCGGGGAGGTGGGATGATGCGGCTATACAACCAGTGATCTGATAAGGAGGACGGAGATGAATATTATCTTTCTGGGCCCTCCCGGCGCGGGCAAAGGGACGCAGGCACAGCTGCTGACCAGGGAACTGGGCATCCCCCAGATTTCCACGGGCGATATGCTCCGCAAGGCCATGCGGGAAGGTACAAAAACCGGCCTGGAAGCCAAACGGTACGTTGAATCCGGCGGGCTGGTTCCGGACGACGTGGTCATCGCCATCGTCAAGGAACGCCTGGCGGAGGACGACTGCAAGGGCGGCTATATGCTGGACGGCTTCCCCAGGACCGTGTACCAGGCGGACGAATTATCGAAGTTCGCCCAAATCGATGCAGCGGTCGATCTGGAGCTGGCGGACGAGGTCATCATCGAGCGTCTGTCCGGCCGCCGCGTCTGCCCCAACTGCAACGCGACCTACCATACCTCCCAGCTTGGGGGCAGCACCGTGTGCAAAAACTGCGGCGCCGGCCTGATCCAGCGCAAGGACGATATGGAGGAAACGATCCGCAACCGCCTCAAGGTATACAAGGAACAGACCGCCCCCCTGATCGAGTACTACCGGAACAAGGGAATCCTCCGGGAGATCAACTGCGTGGGAACGGTTGATGAAATCTTTGCGCTGGTGAAGCGCGCGCTCGAGGCTTAAATGATCATCATCAAGAATCAGGAACAGATCGCGCTGATGCGCTCCGCCGGTCACCTGCTGTACGACGTGCTGCAGTACCTGGCCAGCCAGGTCAAGCCCGGCATCACTACAGAGGACATCAACCGGATGGCGGATGAGATGATCCGCAAAAACGGAGCGATCCCGACCGAACTGGGCTATGCCGGGTACCCCAAATCCATCTGCGTCTCGGTAGACGACGAGGTGGTGCACGGGATCCCGTCCCCCAACGTCCGCCTGGAAGAAGGGCAGATCGTCTCCATGGACCTGACGCTGAGCCTGAACGGCTGGCAGTCGGACAGCTGTCTGACTGTCCCGGTGGGGGAGATCAGCCGGCAGAAGAAGGACCTGATCCGCGTGACGGAAGAATGCTTCTGGCTGGGATACCGCCAGGCGCTGAACGGCAACCGGATCGGCGATATCAGCGCGGCCGTGCAGAAGCACGCGGAAAGCAACGGCTGCGGCGTGGTCCGGGAGCTGACCGGCCACGGCATCGGCCGGGAAATGCACGAGGACCCGAGCGTTCCGAACTCCGGCGCCCCGGGCCACGGCCCCAGGCTCCGGCCCGGCATGACGATCTGTGTAGAACCGATGATCACCGCGGGCAATTACCGCGTCCACGAACTGGCGGACGGCTGGACTGTCGTAACCAACGACCATCAGCCGGCTTCCCATTATGAGCATACCATCCTCATCAAAAAGGAAGGAGAACCGGAGATACTCACCCTTCCGGACGGCGGGAAAGGCAGGCAGCTGCTTTGAAAGCACCGATTGAAAAAGGAAATTTGGTAATTTCCAAAAAAGGACGTGACAAAGGGCGCCTGTTTGTGGTATTATATTCTTTGGACGCTGATTATGTCTTCGTATGCGATGGAGACCTGCGGAAGGTCGGCCATCCGAAGAAAAAGAAGCGTCTGCATCTGGCGCCGACGGCGTTTGCCTGCCCGGAGCTGCTGCCCCTGTACGAGGCCGGCCGGCTCAAGGACAGCGACGTGCGCACCGCGCTGGAAGCGTACAAATTCCCATCTGCCGATTGAGGAGGGTTTGTCGAAGTTGTCCAAGGACGATGTAATTGAAATGGAAGGCAAAGTGGTGGACGCTCTGCCCAATGCCGTGTTTCTGGTGGAACTGGCCAACGGCCATCAGATCATGGCGCATATCTCCGGCAAAATGCGGATGAACTTCATCCGGATTTACCCGGGGGATAAGGTCAAAGTGGAACTCTCCCCCTATGATCTGACCCGCGGCCGCATTACGTGGCGCAGCAAGAACTGATGTTACATCCGGGCCCTGCCCGATGTCTGATCCGGCATGCGAGTGCCGTCAATCACCCCTTGGAAGGAGGGAAACCGCAATGAAAGTTCGTCCGTCTGTGAAGCCTATGTGTGAAAAGTGCAAGGTGATCAAGCGCAAGGGCCGTGTCATGGTCATTTGCGAAAATCCCAAGCACAAGCAGCGTCAGGGCTGATTGAAAGCTGACCGCCGTACTCCGGCGGTCATTGGCGCGTCCTCAGGGACGCGCGGCATCTGCGGAGAATCACCGCTCCGCAGATGCCGCGCGCCATCAAGCGCGGTGTGCCGGCAAAGCCGGCATTCAAAGGGAAGCACAGCTTCCTTCATTCCATTCGTCATGGACGGCGGCGTGGGCGGCTGCCCGGCGGCAAGGGTTGCTTGCTCAAGGGACCACGTGTCATGCCGTACCATATAAACAAAGCCCGCGGCGGGAAACCGTCCTTTGCGGGCGCCATCCGCCCCCGGCTCCGGAACGGTGATTTCTACGCTCACGTTTCGGGGTGTCTGAAGAGCGGCGGAAGCAACCAACATTTTGGAGGTGTAGACTATCCATGGCACGTATTGCGGGTGTTGACCTGCCCAGAGACAAGCGCGTCGAAGCCGGCTTGACTTACATCTACGGCATCGGCCCCAATATCTCCAAGAAGATCCTTGCGGATACGGAAATCAATCCCGATACCCGCGTCAAGGATCTTTCCGAGACGGAGATCAGCAAACTGCGCGAGTACATCGAGCACCACGTCAAGGTGGAAGGCGATCTGCGCAGGGAAGTTTCCATGAACATCAAGCGCCTGGTGGAAATCGGCAGCTACCGCGGTGTCCGTCACCGCCGCAACCTGCCCGTCCGCGGCCAGCGCTCCAAGACCAACGCGCGTACCCGCAAGGGTCCCAAGCGCACCGTCGGCAACAAGAAAAAGTAAGCGGACTTGTGAGTCAACCAACGAACGTTTCCCGTAACTGAGGGAATCTGGAGGGAATAAAATGGCACCCAAATCAAAGCTGAAGAGGACGTCCCGCAAGCGCCGCGAGCGTAAGCTGGTGGAGCGCGGCGTGGCGCACATCAAGTCTTCTTTCAATAACACCATCGTCACCATTACCGACCCCAACGGCAATGCCCTGTCCTGGGCGTCTGCCGGCGGCATGGGCTTCCGCGGAAACAAGAAGTCCACTCCTTTCGCTGCGCAGATGGCTGCCGAGACCGCCGCGAAGGCGTCTCTGGATTACGGCCTGAAGTATGTGGACGTGATGGTTAAGGGCCCCGGTTCCGGCCGTGAAGCCGCGATCCGTGCGCTGCAGACCGCCGGCCTGGAGGTCACCATGATCAAAGACGTGACCCCCATCCCGCACAATGGCTGCCGCCCGCCCAAGCGTCGCCGCGTGTAATAAAGGAGGAGTGTAAGGATGGCAAACAATAAACAGCCGATCGCCCGGAGATGCCGTGCTCTTGACATTTCTCCGGCCGTTATGGGCTATGCGAACAAGAAATCTCACCGCAACCCCAACGGCAACCGCCGCAAGAAGGTTTCCGAATACGGCGCTCAGCTGAAGGAAAAGCAGAAGGTGCGCTTCATTTACGGCGTGCTGGAAAAGCAGTTCCGTCATTATTTTGAAAAAGCTTCCAACATGAAGGGTGTTACCGGCGAAAACATGCTGCAGCTGCTGGAGCTGCGGCTGGACAACGTCGTGTACCGCCTGGGCCTGGCCAAGACCCGCCGCATGGCGCGTCAGGTCGTGGGCCACGGCCACATCCGCGTCAACGGCAAGAAGGTCGACATTCCTTCCTATCAGGTGAAGGCCGGCGACGTGATCACCCTGCGTCAGCGCTCCGCGGAAAGCGAACTGTTCAAGGGCCTGCGGGAGGGCACCGGCGTGCTGCTGCCCAAGTGGCTGACCTTTGACGCCCAGAATCTCACCGGTACGGTGGCCGCGCTGCCCTCCCGGGAAGATATCGATTACGATGTGCAGGAGAACATGATCGTTGAATTCTACAGCCGTTAATCATGTGCCTGCATGATCCGCTGTGCAGCAGAATAGAAACGACGGTACCTGACAGGAGGGTTGGACCCAGTGATCGCAGAATTTGAAAAGGCGCACATCGAATGCACGGAGCTCTCTGAAAACAACCAATTCGGACGCTTTGTGGTGGAACCGCTGGAGCGCGGCTTCGGCCATACGCTCGGCAACGCGCTGCGCAGGGTACTGCTGAGCAGCCTGACCGGCGCGGCGGTCACTTCCGTACAGATCGACGGGGTGCAGCACGAGTTTTCCACCATCCCCGGCGTCAAGGAAGATGTCACCGAAATCATTCTCAACTTCAAAGAACTGGCGCTCAAGCTCTTCTCTGACAGCACGAAAAAGATCGAGATCGACGTTACCGGCCCCTGCGATTTTTCCGCCGGGGATATCCGGGTCGATGACGAAGTGGAGATCATCAATCCCGACCTGCACATCGCCACGCTGGATGACGGCGCGCATCTGCACATGTTCATCACCCTGGATCATGGCCGCGGCTATGTCCAGGCGGACAAGAACAAGGATCCGCAGAGCCCCATCGGCGTGATCCCGATCGATTCGATCTACACCCCGATCCGCAAGGTCAACTACGCGGTCGAGGATACCCGTGTCGGTCAGATTACTGACTACGACAAGCTGACGCTGGAAGTGACCACCGACGGCACCATCAACCCCGAGGAAGCGATTTCCTCGGCGGCCCGCATTCTGACAGAGCAGCTCTCCCTCTTCTGCGGCCTGACGGATCAGGCGATCCCGATCCCCGTCACCGAACCGGAAGAAACCAAGAGCGAACGCCTGCTGGATATGACCATCGAAGAGCTGGATCTGTCCGTGCGCGCGTACAACTGCCTGAAGCGTGCCGGGATCAATACCGTGAACGAGCTTGTCCAGAAGAACCAGGAAGACATGATGAAGGTTCGCAACCTGGGTAAGAAGAGCCTTGAGGAAGTGGAGCAGAAGCTGCAGGCGCTCGGCCTGGGCCTGCGCGCCACGGAAGAATAAATAGGAGGAAACGACTTATGGCATT
>CAMKAE010000076.1 GCA_946410395.1 uncultured Clostridia bacterium | reverse complement strand
GCTCAGCCACATCTGCGCGACGAAAAAGACCGTGTAGGCAAACAGGGACAGCAGGGCCATGGACATCAGCCAGATGCCGGACAGACGCTCCCGCAGGCTCATGCTTCCTTCCCCCTTTTTTGCTGTGAAACACAACATGTTTTTTATGGAACTAACAATACGGACGTATTGTTATGGAGATTTCCGTTTTAACCCCAGAAGCTCCTGCCGCAGCGCGTTGAACGAGTCAAACTGCGACTCAATGCTGACGAGCAGAAGCAGCAGCGCGATGTCCGTCAGGTAGCGGACCGCGTTGCGCAGCAGCAGGGAAGCGGACAGGCCGAGCCGGCTGTTGGCGGCAAAGAGGAGGAGATAGACCGCAAACTTGAAGATGATCGCGATCCGGTTGAGGATCACGTCTTTCGGATTGCCGTGTGTCGAATAGTTGATGAAAAAATGGTTGAGCGTGATGATCGCGGTCATCAGGCAGGACATCCCGGCGGCCGCCAGATAGAGGCTGCCCTGCACGCCAGCCACCAGATAGACGTCGAAATCCTGCTCGCTCCACAGCTGCGCCAGCACCAGATGCGCTTCCTGGTACAGAAGGCAGAAGAGGACGCCACCCATGAGTCCCTTGGCGACATCCCACTTGAAGGAGCGGAAGGCCAGGTACATGGCCACGGCCGTGACCAGCTTTGTCAGCGTTTCAAACACCGCAAAGGCGTCCCTTGCCCGGATGCAGAAAACCAGGGAGACGAGACCCGCGGCGGCCGCAAAGATGCACGCCGCCGCCATGAAGCGCTCTTTGAGAAAGATGGATTCGCGCTTCTCTTTTTCTTTCGGAAGGCTGTTGTCTGCCATGCTGCGCCTCTTTTTCTCTTTTTTACCTGTGCCATCCCGCGGGGGAAGCGATTCGCTCAGATCACCCCGGCGCACCAGTCCGCCGCATTGCGCAGCAGGCGCAGGTAGCCGGGACAGAGCAGGTTGGGCGTCACATGGCCGGGGGTCACGCAGCAGACCCGGCCGCGGCCGTAGTTGTGCACCCACAGACCGGGCTGGCTTCCGTGCTCCGAGCGGGTTTCCCCGAGGAGCTCCGCTTCGGTGCCCTCGAGCATGTCCATGACATAGTGCTCGTCGTTCTCCGGAAAGGTGAAGGGCTCAACGCCGGCGGTGACGGGGTGCTCCCTGGTGGGCACGAAGGACACCGGGCACTGGGCCGGATGCGTGACGAAAGCGCCGTGGTGCAGCATCCGCACCATGGGGTGATCCTTGGGCAGGTCCGCCAGCGCGGCGTGAATGGCCAGGAAGCCCGTGCCCTCCGACACCCAGGCCAGCGCGGTCTCTGTCCAGCGCGCATCGCACCAGGCCGGGGTGGGGATCTGGTTGTTCTCGACGGGATCCTTCAGGTTGACGAGCAGATCCGGGCGCCCGGGGAGCGCATAAAGGGCAGCCGGATCCTCCGTGGCGGTCACATCCCAGGCGTCCTCCGGCAGGAGCTGCGGGATCAGGGGCAGGGTGACGGTCGCGTCGTGCCAGCGGTCCCCCATCAGGAGAAAGGCGGTCTTCTTCATGTCGTTTCCTCCTCGGCCGTTTCCGGCTGCTTGCTGAAAAGAGTATAGCACGATTGCGCGGCGATGAAAAGCCTGCGCGCCGAAAAGACCCCTTCCAAAGATTTCTGTCCTATGTTATAATCGGAATACCGAAACCGCGAACGGAGGAGAAAGCTGTTATGAAACTGATCCAGGGGTACTCCGGCACCCGCTCCCGGGAAGTCAGCGCGCGGGAAACCGAACACCGCGCCATCGCCCGGAGGATCGCCGCGCAGGGCATCGTCCTGCTGAAGAACGACGGCGTGCTGCCGCTGGGGGAGGGCGCCTGTGTGGGGCTCTACGGCGCGGGCGCGCGGCACATGATCCTGGGCGGAACGGGCTCCGGCTCGGTGAACTGCCGCCCCGGGGTCTCGCCGGACGAGGGCTTGCGGGCGGCGGGGATCCGCATCGCCAGCACCGCCTGGCTCGACGCGCTGGACCGGGCCTACGACGAGGCGCGTGAGGACTGGAAGCGCAAGCTCTACGCGATGAGCATCCCGGGCAATTTTGACAGCCTGTACCGGGCGCACGCCGCCAACCCCATGCAAGCGCCCGGGGGAGACCCGATCATGAAGGAGGCGGACACCGACACCGCGATCTACATCATCAGCCGGGTCTCCGGCGAGGGCGCGGACCGGCACCCGGTGAAGGGCGACTATTACCTCTCCGACGTGGAGGAGCAGCAGCTCAGGGAGATCACCGCGGCCTACGCGAAGGTGATCGTGGTGCTCAACGTGGGCGGGGTCATCGACCTGGGCTTCCTGGACCGCTATCCGGTCGCGGCGCTGGTGCTGCTCAGCCAGCCCGGCATGGAGGGCGGCAACGCGCTGGCGGACGTGCTCACCGGCAAGGTGAATCCCTCCGGCCGGCTCAGCGAGACCTGGGCCATGCGCTACGAGGACTATCCCTGCGCCGACACCTTCTCCCACATGAACGGGAACCTGATCGAGGAGAAGTACCGCGAGGGCATCTATGTGGGCTACCGCTGGTTCGACGCCTTTGAGATCAAGCCCCGCTATCCCTTCGGCTTCGGCCTGAGCTACACGGATTTCACCGCCGTGTTCGCCTGCAGCCCGAAGAACCCCGGCATCCGGCTGGCGGATGACGGCATCGAAGTGTCCGTCACGGTCACCAACACCGGCAAGGCCGCGGGCAGGACGGTGGTCTTCCTCTACGCCGCATGTCCGGACGGCCTGCGCCGGAAGGAGCGCAAGCGCCTGATCGCCTATGCCAAGACGCCGCTGCTCCAGGCGGGACAGGAAACAGTCCTGACCTTGAAGGCGGGCTATGAGCGTCTGGCTTCGTACCACGCAGGGAAGTCCGCCTGGTACCTGGACAAGGGCGCGTATCGCCTGCTGCTGGCCTCCGACGCGGAACACTTCTCCCCGGTGGCGGCCCTGACCCTGGCGGACACCGTCTGGGGCGGGAAACAGCACCGCATCTGTCCCCTGCTGGACGCCCTGCGCGAATTCCGGCCCGAGGCCGAAGCCGACGCCCGCTGGGCGGAAAAACTGGAGAAAATGTTTGCGGGCAGGCTTCTGCCGGTCCTGCCGATGGATGCGCAGGCGCAGAAGGCGCTGGATGCCTATTCCAGGCCCGCAGCGCTTCCCGCGCCTTCGGATCCGCTGGTTGAGCGGCTGACCCTGGCGGAGAAAGCCTGCCTGGTCTGCGGCCGTCCGCGGCAGGGCGAGGCGTCCTTCATCGGCGACGCGGGCGTCCACGTGCCCGGCGCCGCCGCCGAGACCACGTCCCTGCTGGAGAAATACGGCATTCCGCCCACGGTGCTGGCCGACGGCCCCGCGGGCATCCGCATCAGCCGCCGCTACGAGGCGAACCCGGACAACGGCGAGATCTGCGTGCTGACCCCGTACGAGGGACTGGAGAACCGCATTTTCGGCAAGGAGGCCCGCCACGAGGGCTACGCGGAGTACTACCAGTTCTGCACCGCCATTCCGGTGGGCATGCTCCTGGCCCAGACCTTCGACCCCGAAGCGCTGGCGGAGATCGGCGGGGTCATCGCCCGCGAGATGCAGGAGTTCGGCGTCACCTGGTGGCTGGCGCCCGGCATGAACATCAAGCGCAACCCTCTGTGCGGCCGCAACTTCGAGTATTATTCCGAGGACCCTCTGCACGCGGGCCTCACCGCGGCGGCCATCACGCGCGGCGTCCAGGCCTTCCCGGGCGCGGCGGTGACCATCAAGCACTTTGCCTGCAACAACCAGGAGGACAACCGCCGCGGCGTGTCGAGCATCGTCTCCGAGCGCGCCTTGCGGGAGATCTATCTGAAGGGCTTTGAGATTGCCGTGCGGGAGGCCGCGCCCTGGGCCATCATGACCTCGTACAACAAGGTCAACGGCGTCCACACGGCCAACAGCCGGGACCTGTGCACCGCTGCGGCCCGGGAGGAGTGGGGATTCCGGGGCGTCATCATGACGGACTGGACCACCACCAACTTTGAGGGCGGCTCCTCCGCGGCCAAGTGCATCGCGGCGGGCAATGACCTGATCATGCCCGGCCTGGAGACGGACATCCGGGAGATCATCGACGCGGTGAACGGCGACAATGACCAGTCCCTGGACATGGCGGACCTGGACGCCTGCTGCGCCCGGATCCTCACCGTGATCCGGTGGCTGTGCTGAAAAAGAAAAGAAAGAGGGATAACAAATGCAGTTTATTCAGGATGGCGGCGCGCTGGTGTGCCGCCGGCAGGGCGAGACCCTGCGCATCGAGCCCTGGGGCAAGGATTCCCTGCGGATCCGCGCCACCATGTTCCCCGCCTTCTGCGGCCAGGACTGGGCGCTGACCGAGCCCGTGGCGCCCTCGGAGAGCAGCATCACCCTGGGCACCGATCCCTGGCGGGAGGGAGACGGCAACATCTCCCAGTACCCTTGCGCCGTCATCGCCAACGGCCGGATCAGCGCGAAGGTCAACAAGTCCGGCGTGGTGACGATCTGCCGCGACGGCAAGCCCATCCTCCACGAGCAGTACCGCTTCTACGACGGGCTGGTGACCCGGGAGAGCCACTGCCAGAAGAAGCTGGCCCGGGAGTGGGTGCCCTATGTGGGCGGCGACTACAAGCTGTCCGTGCGCTTCGAGCCCAACGACGGGGAGAAGATTTTCGGCATGGGCACCTATCAGCAGCCCTACATGGACCTGAAGGGCTGCCTGCTGGACCTCTCCCAGAAGAATAGCCAGACCACCGTCCCCTTTGCCGTGTCCTCCCTGGGCTACGGCTTCCTGTGGAACAATCCCGCCGTGGGCCAGGTGACCTTCGGCAAAAACATGACCGAGTGGGTCGCCCAGGCCTGCAAGGACATGGACTACTGGGTGACCGTGGCCGACACCCCGAAGGAGCTGCTGTACAACTACACCGCGGTCACCGGCCGCGCGCCGATGATGCCCGAGGACGCGATGGGCTTCTGGCAGTGCAAGCTGCGCTACCGCACCCAGGACGAGGTGCTGACGGTCGCCCGGAAGTACAGGGAGATGGGCATCCAGCTGGACACCATCGTCATCGACTTCTTCCACTGGACCGTCCAGGGCGACTGGAAGTTCGACAAGACCTACTGGCCGGATCCCAAGGCGATGGTGGACGAGCTCCACGCCATGGGCATCAAGGTCATGGTCTCCGTGTGGCCCAGCGTGGACCGGCGCAGCGAGAACTTCGGCGAAATGGCGGAGCGGGGCCTGCTGATGCGCACCGAGCGGGGCGCGATGCAGACCTACGATTTCCAGGGCGACTGCGTGCAGATTGATCCCTTCAACCCGGAGACCCGGGAGTATGTCTGGCAGAAGTGCAAGGAGCACTATGCCGACCTGGGCATCGATTACTTCTGGCTGGACAACTCCGAGCCGGACCTGACCAAGTATGACTTCGACAACTTCCGCTATTGGGCGGGCCCCGCGCTGGAGGTGTCGAACCTGTATCCGCAGTGGTACTCCAGGGCTTATTTCGAGCCCATGACCGCCCTGGGCAAGCCGGTGGTGAACCTGCTGCGCTCCGGCTGGGCCGGCAGCCAGAAGTACGGCAACGTGCTCTGGTCCGGCGACGTGCCCTCCTCCTGGGAGTCCCTGCGGGACCAGGTGCAGATCGGCCTGAACATGGGTCTGGCGGGCATTCCCTGGTGGAACACCGACATCGGCGGCTTCATGGAGGGCAACGTCTTCGACCCGGATTTTAAGGAGCTGCTGATCCGCTGGTACGAGTGGGCGGTGTTTGAGCCCGTGATGCGCCTGCACGGCGACCGGGAGCCTTTCACGATCCCGCAGCTGGACGACCGCGACTGGGGCGGCGGCTATCTCCACACCGGCCAGGACAACGAGATGTGGTCCTACGGCCCGGAGGTGCAGGCCATCATGGTGAAGCACTACGAGCTGCGCCGGAGCCTGCTGCCCTACCTGAAAAAGATCTACGCCGAGGCCCATGAGAACGGCAGCCCCCTGATGCGGGCGATGTTCTATGAGTTCCCGGAGGACGAAAAGTGCTGGACGCTCAGCGACCAGTACATGTTCGGCCCGGACTACCTGGTGGCGCCGGTGCTCGTCTCCGGCGCGCGCGCCCGGGAGGTCTACCTGCCCGCGGGCCGCTGGCAGGACATCCGCACGCAGGAAGTGCTCGAAGGCGGCCGCACCATCACGGCGGACGCCCCCATCGACGCGATCCCGGTGTTCAAGCGGCTCGGATAAACAAGGAACGGCCGGCTCCTGCGGGGGCCGGCCCCTCATTCTCAAAAGCAGTCTCGGAGGCTGCGCGCTGATGGACCGTTGCTTCGGGAGGCGTGGATATGATCAAGGTTGCTTTCTTTGACACAAAGGCTTATGACAAGCCTTCCTTCGAGCGCTATGGTGAGGAGCGCGGTCTGCAGTTCAGGTTTCTGGAGACGAAGCTGAACGAGGATACCGTGGAGCTGGCCAGGGGCTGCGATGCCGTGTGCGTGTTCGTCAACGACACGGTGAACGCCGCCGTCATCGACAAGCTGTACGCATACGGCGTCCGCCTGATCGCCCTGCGCTCCGCCGGATACAACAACGTGGACGTTCAGGCCGCCTTCGGCAAGGTCCATGTGGTGCATGTGCCGGCCTATTCGCCCTATGCGGTGGCCGAGCACACCATGGCCCTGCTGCTGACCTCCGTGCGGCGCATCCACAAGGCGTACAACCGGACGCGGGAGTTCAACTTCTCCCTGAACGGCCTGACGGGCTTTGACTTCCACGGCAAAACCGTCGGTGTGATCGGCACGGGTAAAATCGGCCGGATCTTCATTGACATCTGCCGGGGCTTTGGCATGAAGGTGATCGCCTATGACCGCTATCCCGCGCAGGACAGCGGCATCGAATATTTGACGCTCGATGAGCTGTTTGCCCGCAGCGACGTGATTTCGCTGCACTGCCCGCTGACGCCTGAGACGCGGCACATGATCGACGCAGCCGCCATCGGGAAGATGAAAAAGGGCGTGGTGATCGTCAACACCTCCCGGGGCGGCCTGATCGACGCCGAAGCCCTTCTGGAGGGCATCAAGGCCAGAAAGATCGGCGCGGCCTGCCTGGACGTCTACGAGGAGGAGGCGGACATTTTCTTTGAGGACCGCTCCGGACATATCCTCAACGATGAGCTGCTCGCCCGCCTGATCTCCATGCCCAACGTGATCGTCACCTCCCATCAGGCGTTCCTGACGGAGGAAGCGCTCAGCAACATTGCGGAGACGACCGTCGGCAACATCGTGTCCTGCTTTGAGAACGACGGCGTCTGCGACAACGAGCTCTGCTACCGCTGCGGCAATATCGAGCACTGCAAAAAGGAGCGCAAGGAGAAGTGCTTCTGAGGGCGGAAGCAGGAAACACAGCGCGATGCGGGAGAGGAGGCGGCGTGACAGATTCAGCTGCCACTCATTGAATCATGCATATCCTGCGCACGCCCTTTAGTAACCGCTGATTAATCAAGCCCAGAGCCGCTTCGGCATGATCTGGCCGGCCTGTGGAGCCGGCGCATCAACGAAACGGACCGCCTTGTATACGGGAAGCGGCTGGCCGCCGCGCCGAAAAGGCTGCGGAACACCCCAAATGCCACCAATATCAATTTTCCAACATCTTGAGATTGGAAGGGATAAGCCATGAATCAGCACAAACCAGATTCAACACCAATTGACGAAGTGATTGATTGCCCGCATACAATTCGCGTTCTTCACAAGGCTGGAATTGATACGATGAAGGATTTACTGTCCTACCATGAACTTATTCAAATTCGCGGAATTGGTAAAGTCATAGCAAGTGATTTGGCAAGAGTCATCAGCGAATGGAATAGCCAGGAAATTGCTCAGGAAGAATAATTCAGGAACGTCTTTACCACTTTCAGCAGATCGTTGATGTAGCGTGGTTTTCTGTGCTTGGCATCCATCATCGCAAGGAACTGCTTGATGTGATAAGACTTAATTTCCTCAACCTCCGTGATTTGAAATTCTTCTTTCAGATACTTCTGAACGTACCGAAGCTGCTTCTGGTAGTTTGCCACTGTCTTGTCTGAAAGCTTCCTGACCTTGCAATCGAATCCGAATTCCACAATCGCATCTTCCATTTTCATGACAAAGAAAACCCCCTCTTCCTGTCGATTTAATGTGAGGTAGTGTTCATGGCGCAAGTATCATATGCTCTGCGCGAAGACTCGTACTCAGCATATTTACGAACCTTGAATTCAGCAAGGTAGTTCGGGTCTTCCACATTCTCCAAGAAGCGTTCCATCCGCTTATAGCTGTAGCGGTTTTCCTTGCAAGGGCCTCTGTGAATTTCCTTGACGCAGATGGTCATGCCGAGGTCACGAAGTTTCTTCATGGTCTGGTAGGCGTCATTGCCCATTTCGCTTGCGGCCGCAAGGAAGCGCTTGGTCACGGTGATGGTGTTGGTGGCAAAGTTGATTTCGTAGTTCGCATTCTTCTTCATAGTTGTTTTCCTTTCTGGTTTGAAGGCTTTTCCTTGCCTAAATTTCTTTGTTAGTTGATGTTTTTTGTTGGAAGTTTATCAGGCAGCGGTTTTTTCGGTTGCGGTATCGTCGTTTTCAGTCCGATACTTGTTATATTCAACGCCGTAGGTCTTGAGGAACCAAGTCTTGATGTAAGCATAGGGAGAAGGTTGGATTTTTGAGAGGGTCTGCACAGCCTCAAATTCTGCGAGGCGTTCTTCAAGGGGCCGTTCATCTTCCATGCAGTGCTCAATGAAGATTTTCATGTTCTTCACGGTCAGGTTGGCGTAGCTGTTCTTGTTTTCCTTCTTTTTGATTTCCCGAACCTTGATGGGGAAAGTGGGATTGTCGTGGCGAATGTCCTTCAGGGTGTTGTAGGCGGGGCTGCCGAAGATGCCTGCTTCCTTCAGGAACTTTTTGCTGACGATGATGGCCTTGGTGACGAAGTCGATGGTGTAGTTCTCAGTCTTCTTCATGGTGTTCCTTTCTATCGGCGGTTTGTTTGGCTTAGCCGCCAGCCTCTATTCTTGCTTGGCTTGGCTTGCTCTCGCTCCCCTCACCTTGCAAGCATATTATAGTAAAAGCAGACTACAATTAAATGTAGTAATATCGTTTTTTTCGTCAACAAGCATATTCACAATATTCTCAAAGGTTTTCTTATCGCTCTTGACATGGATGTAGTTATCGATCGGCCAACTCATTTTTGTTTCCTTTCTGGTTTTTCGGTCTTTTCCTTGACCGTTTCTGTTCCAGGTGGAGGGGCT
>CAMKAE010000075.1 GCA_946410395.1 uncultured Clostridia bacterium | reverse complement strand
TCTTCCGGAAAAACCCCGGCGCGCGGTGCTGGTACGCGTCCACCAAAGCGCCCCGAAGCTACACGGAGGCGGCATACGGGCCGGACGACTTTCTCTTTTTCGGCCGGGAGTCCCAGGGCCTGCCGGAAAACCTGCTCGCCGCGCAATATGACAGGTGCGTCCGGATCCCCATGCGCCCGGAGGCTCGCAGCCTGAATCTCTCCAACGCCGCGGCGGTGGTGCTCTATGAGGCCCTGCGGCAGAACGCCTTCCCGGGCCTTTCCGGGCAGGGAAACCTCACAGGGCGGGACGAGCCCGACGCGCCCTGGCTGGATTATCTGGGCAAAAAGCCCAAATGAACGCAGAAATGAGGAATGGCCATGAAACTATGGGGCGGACGCTTCAGCAAGGCGACCGACGGCCTGGTGGATGACTTCAATTCATCCATCAGCTTTGACAAACGGCTGTATGAACAGGATATTCTCGGCTCCATCGCGCATGCCACGATGCTGGGCGAACAGGGCATCATTCCCGAAGCGGACGCCCGCGCCATCGTGGAAGGCCTGAAGGGCATCCTGGAGGATGCGCGCGCGGGCAAAATCAAATGGATGACCGACGCCGAGGACATCCACATGAACGTCGAGACCATCCTGACCGAGCGCATCGGCGAGGCCGGAAAGCGCCTGCACACCGGCCGCAGCCGCAACGATCAGGTTGCGCTGGACACCCGCATGTACGCCCGCGCGTGCTGCCGGGAGGCGCAGGAGCTTACGGCCGACCTGATCCGCGCGCTGCTGGACATCGCGAAGGACAACCTGCACACCGTCATGCCCGGGTACACGCACCTTCAAAAGGCGCAGCCGATCACCCTGGCCCATCACATGATGGCCTATGTGCAGATGTTTCTCCGCGACCGGGAGCGCTTTGCCCGGGCGGAGGCGGCTGCCAACGTGATGCCGCTGGGCTCCGGCGCGTTGGCCGGCACGACCTACCCGCTAAACCGGGCGCGCGTAGCAGAGCTGCTCGACTTCCCCGCCGTCACCGCCAACAGCCTGGACGGCGTCAGCGACCGGGATTATCTGCTGGATTACCTGCACGCGGCCTCCGTGTGCATGATGCACCTCTCCCGCTTCTCCGAGGAGCTGATCCTCTGGTCCACGACGGAGTTTCACTTTGTGACCATGGACGACGCCTTCTCCACCGGCTCTTCCATCATGCCGCAGAAGAAAAACCCGGACGTGGCGGAGCTGATCCGCGGCAAGACCGGCCGGGTCTACGGGGACCTGATGGGCCTGCTCACCGTGATGAAGGGCCTGCCCCTGGCCTACAACAAGGACATGCAGGAGGACAAGGAGGGCTTCTTCGACGCCCGGGATACCCTGGTCAAGTCCCTGACGGTGTTCACTGCCATGCTGCGAACCCTCACCTTCCGCAAGGAGGAGATGGCCCGGGGCACCGAGAGCGGCTTCACCAACGCCACGGACTGCGCGGACTACCTGGTCCGCAAGGGCGTGGCCTTCCGGGACGCCCACCGGGTGGTAGGCCAGCTCGTCGCGCACTGCCTGGACCAGAACAAAGCGCTGCTGGACCTGCGCCTGGACGAGCTGCAGCGCTTCCACCCAGCATTTGAGAGCGATGTTTACGAAGCCATGAGCAGCAAAGCCTGTGTCGAGCGCCGGAACATCCCCGGCGGTCCTGCGCCGGAGGCCGTGCAGGCCGCCATCGACGCCGCCCTGGCGCAGCTGGGCTGAGGAGGATGCCATGACGGTTACATGGGCGGAGATCGTGCTGCTGCTGATGATGGCCGCCGTTGCGGGCCTGCTTCTTGCCCTGCTGATTCAGCAGCGGGGCCAGCGCATCGGCGAGCGGCAGAACGCACAGCAGCAGGCCGGCTTGATCAACCAGGTGGCCGACGAGCTGCTGGACGCGCTGGACAGCGAGAAGAGCGCCGTGCAGCAGGCGCTCCGGGATGCGTCCGCCGCGCAGGGCCAGCTGGGCCAGGCGCAGCAGGGGCAGTTTGCCACGATGCTGGAAACCGTCCGGCAGCTGGACGGCCGCATGGCGGAGATGCGCCGGGAGAACGCCGCCCAGCTCAGCGAAATGCAGCGCGCCGTCGATCAGCGCCTGGCGGACTCCCTCGACCGGCGCCTCGGAGAGAGCTTTGAGCTGGTCTCCCGGCGCCTTGAGCAGGTCTCAAGAGGCCTCGGGGAGATGCAGACCCTTGCCGCCGGCGTCAGCGACCTGAAAAAGGTTTTCGCGAACGTCAAGACCCGCGGCACTTGGGGCGAGGTCCAGCTGGGCGCGCTGCTGGCGGAAGTGCTCGCGCCCGGCCAGTACGAGGCCAACGTCTGCATCGTCCCCGGCAGCCAGGAGCGCGTCGAGTTTGCCATCCGCCTCCCGGGCAGGGAGAGCGGCGCGATCTGGCTCCCCATCGACGCCAAGTTTCCCCAGGAGGACTGGCTGCGGCTGCAGGAGGCCTCCGCCGCGGGCGACGCCGCCGCGCTCGCCCAGAGCCGGAAAGCCCTGCACGCCAGGCTCCGGACCGAGGCAAACCGCATCGCCTCGAAATATGTGGTTCCGCCTCACTCCACCGACTTTGCCGTCATGTTTCTGCCGGTGGAAGGCCTCTATGCGGAAGCCGCCGGAGACGCGGCGCTCATGGAGGAGCTCCAGCGGAACAGCCGGATCGTCATGGCGGGCCCCTCCACGTTCGCGGCCCTGCTCAACGCGCTGCAGATGGGCTTCCGGACCCTGGCCATCGAGCAGCGCTCCGGCGAGGTGTGGCAGCTGCTGACCGAAGTGAAGCGCGATTTCGGGCGCTTTGCCGACACACTGGAAAAGACCCGCCAGCGCCTGCAGCAGGCCAGCGAGTCCATGGATACCGCCCTGTCGAAAACCAACGCCATCCGCGGCAGGCTCAACAGCCTGGACCTCGGCGCGGAGAACGGCGACGAGGGCGAACCGTAACGTCAATCAGCGTCCTGGGTTTCCTTCCCGGTGATCGAAGCCCAGGCTTTTTCTTTGTCCATCTCCAGCGCGCGCGGCTTCCATCCGGCAAGGCTCTCGTCGCGGCCGCAGATGTCCGCGTACGCGCACCAGTCGCAGGCCTTCCAGTCGCCCAGCTGCGCGGGGGCAATATCGATCCGCCCCGCATAGAGACCGTCCGCAAGGGCCGCGGCGGTCTTTTTCGCGCTGGCCATCATGGCGCGCATGCCCGCCAGGTCGGTGGTCAGCCCGCCTTTTTTGCTGACGGTCCCGTCCTTGTTGAGGCTTGCGCTGACCGCAAACCCGGCCGGGCCGCCGTTCATGGCCTCGACGATCTCCGCCTCCGCCAGCGTGACGCCCTTCAGGTGCCATTCCTTTGCAAGCAGCTTTTCAACGCTCTCCCGGATGTCGTCCTCCGACTGGATCAGCGGGTCCTGGATGCGGAAATAATAAGCGCCGGCGGGCTTGGCGTGCAGACCCTGCGAGGCGGCGGAGAGATAGATGGCCAGCTGGAGCTGCAGGCCCCAGTACATCTGCTCGGGCCTCAGGTCGCGATTGCCGCTCTTGTAATCCACCACGCGCAGGGCAACGCTCTCCCCCTGCTGCCAGGTGTCGATCCGGTCAATGACCCCCCGCAGCGCTACATGCCGACCGTCCGCAAGGGTGAGCATGACCGGCGGAAGGCCGTCGCCGTCGCCGAAGCGGACCTCGGCACGTGATGCGCGGAAGGCGGTGGAGCGGGCAAAGCGAGTGAACATCCGGGCGGCCCGGCGCACCGCGCGCTCATAGGCCTCCCCCGTGACCCGGCCGATGTCGTCCTCCGCCAGCGGCCCGCCTTCCCAGTTTGCCTCCTCCGGGGCCATGGACCGCGCCGCCAGCGCGTCCACCATCTCGTCGGGCAGATCGGGCCACGCGGGCTCCTTTGCCGCCAGCTCCGCGTAGCGGCAGAGCGCGGCGTGGAAGAAGCTGCCCCGCTCGTCTGTCCCGACCTCAAAGGTGCCCGGAACGGCAGGCTTCAGGCCGTAGTCCACGAAATGCCGGTACGGGCAGCCGGCAAAGGTCTCCAGGCGGCTGATGGACACCTCTTCCCCGCCGAACAGGCGGCGGGCGTCATCCGCATCCAGCGGTGCGGCTTCAATGCGGGCGTGCATGGCCGCGAGCATCGACGCAGCCTCATCCCCCCAGCGCGGATCGCGCTCCAGGCGCTCCCACGCCTCCGCCCAGACGGGCTCAAGCGGAAGGCCTTGCCTTTGCGCCTCCCGAATGCGCAGCGGAAGCCCTTCCACCGCCAGCATCGGCGAGAGCGGCAGGGTCTCCTCGGCCTCCAACGCGCCGCCGGTCCATGGCATCGCGGGGAAAAGCGCCGCCAGGTCGTCCAGGAGGGTGCAGTGCCGCAGCGGGCTTCCGTCAGCCGCGCCGGCAGAGCAGGTGATCAGGAGGAATCGCTCCGGCGCGGTCATGGTGCGGTAGAAGTCCGAGCGGCGCAGGGCGTTTTGAAGCTCCGTGCTGATGCCGATGCGGATTTTCGTCACCGCCTCGATGGCCATGCGCTCGGCATCCGTCAGCAGACCGGCGGCCCGTGAGCGCATGGCGCCGTCCTGCATGCCCATCAGGGCCACGGCGTCCATCGCGCCGGTCATCAGGTGGCCGGCCTCGCCGATGATCACCGTGTCGGCCGACGGCGGCAGCGAGCTGATCTCCGCGCCCATGAGGCCGGATTCCACCAGCCGGGCCACATCCTTCAGGCCGGGCCGCATGCCCGTCAGCAGCGCGTGCATCTGATCCAGCAAGTCCAGCATCAGGCGCCAGATCTGCCGGTTCTGAGCCGCCTCGGTCTGCATGCCGCGCTGAAGGAGCACCTCCTCGCGGTTCAGAAGGCGGTCGTAGGCGTTCACATCGCTGAGGAAGCGCCAGAGCGCCTCCGCCGCGTCTGTCTCCCGGCTCTCCAGCGCACTGCGCAGCGATGCGAGCGGGTCCATCAGGCGCTGCCGGAGCACTTCCATCTCCGCCGCGTCCTCCCCGCGGGTGAAGGGCACGGTCCACTTCTTCCAGCGGATGCCGTTCGCGACGGCATAGGCGCGCAGGGACAGGCCTTCCGCCTGGGTCAGCGGGGCAAAGCCGCTGACCGCGCATTCCAGCACCCAGCGCTGCTCATAGCCGCTGCTCACCGCCCGGCAGGCGGCGATCAGCATCCGGCAGAGGCCGTGACGCGCCGCGCTGTCCTTGCGGGAGAGATAATGCGGGATCCCCGCGGCTCTCAGGGTCACGGAGAGCGCGCCGGGCAACATATCGGTCTCCGCGAGCGCCACGCACATCCGGGACCACGGGATCCCCGCCTCGTGCCATTGCCGGAGCTGCGCCGCCACGTGCATGGCCTCCGCGTACGGGTTGGCGGCCGTGTGCACGCGGATGGCGCCGCAGGGCTCTGCCCAGGGCTGCGCAGCCGGCACGAAAAGGTGCGATTCCATCCAGTTGAGCTCCGGTGCCGTGGCGCTCCGGTCCACCGGAACTTCCTCGGTCCGCACGGCAAAGCCCGAGTCCTGCATCCGTTCGATGAAAAACTTCCTGGTCTCCGCCTGGGTTGAGAAGGCCCGGGCATCCCGGTCTCCCGGCCGGCACAGGCACAACGCTACCGTCACGGAGCAGGCCAGCCGGGCCGCCTCCGCCAGCAGCAGGCACAAAGGCGGCGAGAGCACGTCAAACCCGCACACATATAGGTCCGCCCCGTCCGCCACACCGCTGAGGGCAAAGCGTTCGATCATGTCCCGCTGGGTCTGGTCCTCGTCCAGAAATCGGCCGCCGATCATGGTCCGGTAAGCCTGCCAGACCCGGGCGATGTCCTCCTCCTTAGCACGGGTGAGCTTGCTCGGGGTCTTCTCCGCCGCGGCCATGAGCCATTCCGGGTCATAGCCCGTTTCCTCCAGATCGCCGATCAGGGCGCCCATCCGGTCCGGCAGACCCGGGCTCGCCACGGAGGAGCCGTAATACTGCAGGTTTTTCTGTTCCTCCCGCAGCACCTGGCTGACGGCCATGGCGCGCCCCCGCTCGTTCAGGGGCTGCAGCGGACGTCCGCCGGCCCGCTCCCGCACCAGCTTGGCCAGTCGCTTCGGGGACATGACGTCGGTGTCAAGCAGGCCGCTGACCTGCAGGCCGTCCAGCAGCTCCCGTTCGGCCTGGAGGGTGTACTGCTCCGGCACGATCACCAGCACAGGCCGGCCCTGCGCCCTGGATCGGGCGATCCGGGGAATCAGCAGCGGCAGCGTGCGGCCCGTGCGCATGCTCAGCACCTGAATCTCAGCCATGGACCTCACTCCTCTCGCGGTGATGTGCTCAGGGATCCGGTCAGAACCGGAAATACAGGAAGGGGCTGTAGCCGCTGCCGACCATGCAGCAGATGGCAAAGCCAAAGATCAGCAGCAGGCACACGGGCCTTGCGATCCGCGCGCTCTTCCGGAAGACGCGAAGCCCGGAGAGCTTCCTCAGCAGCGGCGTGCTGAGCAGCAGGCCCGCGATCAGGCAGAACCAGGTCTGCCCGTCCATCGCATAGTTCAGCACCGCCAGGTCGTTCACGCCAGGGGTGAACATGCCGGCAAAGTACGCAAGCGCCTGCGTCATGTTCTCCGCGCGGAACAGGACCCAGCCCATCAGCACGATCAGCATCGTGTACAGGCACCGGAGCCAGGCGGGCAGCCTGTCCAGGATCTTTCCGAAGCCCACCCGCTCCAGGATCAGAAACGCCCCGTGGAACAGCCCCCAGAACAGGAAGTTAAAGCTCGCCCCGTGCCAGAACCCAGTGGCCGCGAAGACGATCAGCAGGTTCAGATAGGTGCGGCCCCTCCCCTTGCGGCTGCCGCCCAGCGGAATGTAGAGGTAATCCCGGAACCAGGAGCTCAGGGAGATATGCCATCTGCGCCAGAATTCCCGGATGTTTTTCGCGGTATAGGGATAATCAAAGTTCTCCGCGAAGTCGAAACCGAAGATCTTGCCCAGGCCGATGGCCATGTCCGAGTAGCCGCTGAAGTCAAAATAGATCTGCAGCGCGTAGGCCACGGCGCCGACCCAGTGCAGTGCCATCGATTCGAGCCCGCCGGCAAAAACCGTGTCGACCAGCGGCGCGAGGCGGTCGGCGATCAGCACCTTCTTGGAAAAGCCGGCGGCAAAGCGGAGCGCTCCCTGATAGAAGCCGTCCAGCGTCATCCTTCTGCTGCCGATCTGCTTTTCCACATCCACATAGCGTACAATGGGGCCTGCGATCAGCTGCGGAAACAGCGAGACGTAGAGCGCAAGCGAGAGCGGATTCCGCTGCGCCGCGCACTTTCCGCGGTATACGTCGATGACGTAGGACATGCTCTGGAAGGTATAGAAGGAAATGCCGATGGGCAGCGCGATCTGCCTGAAGCTGAAGGTCCTCCCCAGGATCCGGCCGGCTGTGCCGACGGCAAAGTTCAGGTATTTGAACACAAAGAGCATGCCGAGGTTATAGACAACGCAGAGGGAAAGAATCAGTCTTTTCCGCTTCGGGAAGCGTTCGAGGAGCAGTCCCGCCGCGTAGTTGACGCCGATGGACAGCAGCATGATCAGGATGTTCTTCGGCTCTCCGTAGGCATAGAACACCAGGGAGAAGACCAGCAGCACCAGGTTGCACAGCTGCACGCGTCGAAACAGCGAGGCCAGGTATACCGCCAGGATCACAGCCGGCAGGAACGCGAACAGAAAGACCGGGGATGAAAAGACCAAGTCCGGCACACCTCCTTGTCAGCCTGTTCTTTCGGCCGCGCTACTGTCCGTCGGCCTGCAATTTTTCCAGCAGGGCCGGCACGAAGCCGAAGGTGCGGTTCTTCAGCAGTGGTTCCGTCATCTCGATGGCCACCACGTCTGCGGCGTCCAGGCAGCGGTCCCAGTCAAGGTTCTCCCAGCTGCCCTCCAGCAGGGTCACCGTTTCGTCCGGGTCCGTCAGGGAATAGTCGTAGTACACAAAGTAGACTTCGCTGCCGGGAATGTTCTCCAGCAGGTCCTTCTTGAGCCCGAACCCGAAGGAATCGCCCTGGAGCAGCAGGGTCATGGGGACGACGTCCGCTTCCGCCTCGGCCCGGGATGCATACTGATAATAACGGATGCCGGGATGCCAGAATTCCCGGGTGAGGGCATTGTCCGGATGCCAGAGCACGTTTGCCAGATTCATCACATCGTCGTCACGCCAGAAGGGGGTTTCGCTCTCCCGGGCGCCATCCAGGGCAATGTTGGTGTAGGGCACGCCGGACGCTTCGCCGATCATGCCGATGATGCGCCGGGAGGCGATCTGCTCGTAGGTTCTCGACCAGTGGATCCCCGTGGGATAGAAGGCCGGGTATTCCAGTTCATCCGCCAGATCCGCGCAGATCAGGAAGGGCACGTCCGTCTTCCCGATCTCCTCGCGGAACACATCCACGGCGCGCCTGTGACCAGGGCTCACCCCCAGATAGCGCCTGGGGATGTTCTCTCTGCACAGGTTCGCCTTGGAGGGCGCGATATAGACCACGAGCGTCTTGCCGCGCTCCCGCAGCAGTTCCTGCACCTGAACCAGCTGCTCAACGAAAACGCGCATAGCTTGCACGTTTTCGGGCAGCGAGAAATCGTCGGCCTCCGTCAGGGTCAGCTCGTCCTGGATGTACTCCGGCTCAAAGATGTCGTACCCTTTTCCGATGATCTGCTGCCCCTTGTGAAAGAGCCGCATGTTGACGGTGTTGTACAGGCGGACCATGATCGAGCGCGGCTTCACGTTGGCCTCCACCCTTTCAGTAAAGCTGTCCTGGAAATCACCGGAAAGCCAGCTTTCCGGGCTGAGCGCCACCTTTTCCTGCGGCGGCGTAAACCCGCTCAGCGGCACGTCCAGCGGCTTGCCGGTCAACCGGGAGAGCAGCGTCAGCACGATGCCGGGCAGAAAGAGCATCAGGAGAAAAACAGCGGCTGCGCAGCCCTTCGCAATCCTGGCGCCCCGGGTCTCTTTCACGGCTTCTCCCCTCGCTTTCATTCGGATTATATGCCAGATGCGCGGTTTTATCAAGCCTTCTGTGCAGGCATCTTCCGCCGCGTTTTCACCGGATGTTCATCTTTCTGTCATCCCGCCGTCGGATCGCCCGGCTAAGATGCAATTGTTCCCAAGCGGAACAGACCGGATGAAAGGACGGTGTGCGCCATGAGCGGTTATCAGTCGGTTTTCGCCCGCGTGGAGAAGAAGTTCTTCCTGGATGAGATCCAATGCGAAAAGATCTCGGACGCCTTGCGCGCGCAGGGCTTCGATCGCCCCGTCTTCGGCAGCGCCACGATCCAGAGCATTTATTACGATACGGCGGACTGCCTGCTGGCCAGGCGCTCGATCGCGCGTCCGCCTTACAAGGAGAAGCTGCGTCTGCGGGCCTACGGCACGCCGGACCGGGACGCACGGGCCTATGTGGAGATCAAGAAAAAGGCAGCCGGCATCGTCTACAAGCGCAGGACCGGTCTGCCCCTGTCCGAAGCCGTCGCGGCCCTCTCCCGCGGAAGCATGCCCGCATCCTGCGGACAGATCGGCCGGGAGATCGACTGGTTCATCCACCTGTACGGCGAGCTGCGTCCGAGCGCGCTGATCGCCTATGAGCGCGACGCCTGGGAAAAGCCGGCGGAAGGCCTTCGCGTCACCTTTGACCGGGACATCCGCTTCCGCGCCGGCGATTTCGA
>CAMKAE010000074.1 GCA_946410395.1 uncultured Clostridia bacterium | reverse complement strand
CCGGTGATGTACTTCTCGTCCACGCCGGCGCAGCGCATCAGGCGCCACTTGTAGTGGTCGCCGCCCAGCCAGACCTGCGTGATGTTCTCATAACGCACGTCCTCCCAGATCTCGCGGGGGCTCAGGTGGCAGTGATAGTCAATGATGGGGCAGTCCTCGGCCGCCTCGTGGAAAAGACGGCGCGCCGTTTCGGTGTTGAGCAGGAAATCCTTGTCCATAAATGCCGCCATGGGTACATCGCTCCTTTGTCTCTGGCTCGCGGTCCCTGCCGCGCCATATTCATTGTACCATAAGGCGGGGCGGGATTCAACCGGTTTTCGGGGCTTTTCCGGCGGCAATTTGAGGGGGTGAAGGGCCGCCGCGGCGGAAAGGCAGGGCGCGGGAAACATTCCGGCAAAGGAACGCCTTGCCAAACCGCAAAAAACGGTTATACTGATGTCAGAGAGAAAGGGGGGACCTGCGATGCCCATGGACGGGCTGACCCTGGGCTTTGCGGCCCGGGAGCTGAACGCGCTGCTCGCCGGCGGCCGAATCGACCGGATCACCCAGCCGGAGCGGGACACGGTGATCCTGCTGATCCGCGCCGGGAACGAGAACCGGAGGCTGCTGCTGTGCGCGTCCCCCAACAATGCGCGCTGCCACCTGACGGCCGGGAACTACGCCAACCCGCTGGAGCCGCCGGTGTTCTGCATGCTGCTGCGCAAGACCCTGCTGGGCGGCCGGGTGCTGGCCGTGCGCCAGGTTGGCGGCGACCGGGTGATCCACATCGACATCGACGCCATCGACGAGCTGGGAGACCATGTGACCCGGCGACTGATCCTGGAGGTGATGAGCCGGCACTCCAACCTGATCCTGACCGACGGGAACGGCCGGATCCTGGAGGCGGCGCGGCACGTCAGCGAGGGCATGAGTCGGGTGCGGCAGGTGCTGCCGGGGCTGGCCTACGAGGCTCCGCCGGCCCAGGACAAGGCGGACCCGGAGACGGTGACGCCGGCGGAACTGGCGGCGCGCCTGACAGCCGCCGGGGACGTGCCGCTGCACAAGGCGCTGGGCGCGCAGGTGACGGGCCTGAGCGCCGTGGCGGCGAAGGAGCTGGCCTTCCGGGTGCTGCCCGCGGGCGAGGACCGGGCGGCGGACCCCGCGGAGACGGCGGAGCGGCTGTGCGGCCTGTTCCGCAGGCTGCCCGGCATGGTGGACGCCCGGGTGCTGCTGGGCGGCGACGGCGATCCGGCGGAGGTCTTCGCTTTCCCCTATCTCAGCCAGGACCTGACGGCGCAGAAACCGATGCCCAGCCTCAGCGCCGCCCTGGAGGCCTACTTCGGCGGCCGCGACGCCCGCGACCGCATCAGCCAGAAATCCGCCTCCATGGTCCGCCTGCTCAAGGGGCAGATCGAGCGCTGCGAGCGCAAGCTGGCCCTGCAGGAGGAGGAGCTGGCTTCCGCGGCCCGGATGGAGGAATACCGGATCATGGGCGAGCTGATCAACGCCAACCTCTGGCAGCTGGAGAAGGGCATGACCGAGGCAGCACTGCCCAACTGGTACGACGAGGACGGCGGGACGCTGAAGGTCCCCCTGGACGTGCGCCTGACCCCGGCGCAGAACGCGCAGCGGTATTTCAAGCGCTACCAGAAGGCCCGCGCCGCGCGGACCACCGCCGCGGAGCAGAAGGCCCTGACGCTCAAGGAGCTGAACTACCTGGAAGGCGCGCTGCTGGACGTGGGCAACTGCGAGGGGGAGAGCGAGCTGGAGGAGATCCGGGAGGAACTGGCGCGCACGGGCTATATGAAGCGGGTGACCAACCGCCGCGAAAAGCGGGCGCTGCCCCAGTCCAAGCCGTACCGCTTCCTCTCCTCTGACGGCATTGAGATCACCGTCGGGAAGAACGCCGCCCAGAATGAGCGCCTGACCCAGGGCGCCCGGCCGGACGAGATGTGGCTCCACGCCAAGGACATGCCCGGCAGCCATGTGATCATCCGCTCGGAGGAGGAGATCCCCCTGAGCACCCTGCGGGAGGCGGCACTGCTGGCGGCTTGGTATTCAAAGGGCCAGCGCTCGGCCGGCGTGCCGGTGGATTACACCCGCAGGCGCTATGTGAAAAAGCCCGGCGGCAGCCCCACGGGCTTCGTGATCTACACGCATCAGCACACGGCGTACATGACGCCCGAGGAGGCGGAGATCCGGAAGATCCGGAAGCTCGCGGAATGAAGCACATCGAAGGAGGCATCATCCATGAACATGGTGGAAATCATCACCCATAAAAAACTGGGCCAGGCGCTCACACAGGAGGAAATCGACTTTTTTGTGAAGGGCGCGGCGGAGCAGACCGTTCCGGATTACCAGCTCGCGGCGCTGCTGATGGCCATCCGCCTCAACGGCATGACCCCCGAGGAGACCACCCATCTCACGCTGGCCATGCGCGATTCCGGCGACGTGGCGGACCTCTCTGCCATTCCGGGCGTGAAGGTGGACAAGCACTCCACCGGCGGGGTGGGGGACACCACCACGCTGGTGCTGGCGCCGCTGGTGGCGGCCTGCGGCGTGCCGGTGGCCAAGATGAGCGGCCGGGGCCTGGGCCACACCGGCGGCACGCTGGACAAGCTCGAGTCCATCCCGGGCTTTAACATCAGCCTGAGCGAGGAAGCGTTCGTGGATCAGGTCAGGCGCATCGGCGTGGCGGTCATCGGCCAGACCGGCAGCCTAGCGCCGGCTGACAAGACCCTGTACGCCCTGCGGGACGTGACGGCCACGGTGGACAGCCTGCCGCTGATCGCCTCCTCGATCATGTCCAAGAAGCTGGCCAGCGGCGCCGACGCGATCGTGCTGGACGTGAAGACCGGCTCCGGGGCCATCATGCACACTTTGGAGGGCTCCATCGAGCTGGCCAAGGCCATGGTGGACATCGGCACCCTGGCGAACAAGCCCGTGGCGGCCATCGTCACCGGCATGGCGCAGCCCCTGGGCACCCATGTGGGCAACGCCCTGGAGGTCAAGGATGCGATCGACGTGCTCTCGGGCCGGACGAAGGGCGACCTGCTGGACGTCTCCCTGCTGCTGGGCAGCCACATGCTGGTGCTTGCCGGCGCGGCCGCCTCGGCGGAGGAGGGGGAGCAAAAGCTTCGCGAAGCCCTGGAGAGCGGCGCGGGCCTGCGTAAGCTCAAGGAGATGATCGAGGCCCAGGGCGGCGATGCGCAGGTGTGCGACGACCTGTCCCTGCTGCCGCAGGCGGCTGTGGTCCGGGAGGTGGCCTGCGGGCAGACCGGCTGGGTGGCGGCCATGGACACCACGGCGCTGGGCCTGGCGGCGCAGGCCATGGGCGCCGGCCGCATCCGCAAGACCGATCCCTTGGACTATTCCGTGGGCTTTGTGCTGCCGGTGCGCATCGGGGACCACGTCTGGCCCCACACGCCTTTCTGCACACTCTATGCCCGCAGCGAAGCCGAGGCCGACGCGGCGGAGCAGGCGATCCGCGCGGCGGTGCGGATCAGCTCCGACCCCGTGGAGAGACCGCCGCTGTGGTACGCCATCGTGACCAAGGACGGGGCCAAGATGGCCTAAACGGCTGACTACAGACCGTTTCGTCCATGCAAAAGAAAAACAGACACCGCACGGCGGTTGTGATATAATGACGGCACCGGCTGATGTCCGGTGCCTCGTTTTCATTCGATTCATCATGACGCATATGGAGGGGACATTCATGAGCAGAGTGTACAACTTTTCCGCGGGTCCGGCCTGCCTGCCGGAGGAAGTGCTGCGCAAGTGCGCCGAGGAGATGCTGGAGTACGGCAATTCCGGCATGAGCGTGATGGAGATGAGCCATCGCTCCAAGGATTTCGAGGCCATCCTGGACACCGCGGAGGCGGACCTGCGGGAGCTGGTGGGCATTCCGGAAAACTATAAGGTGCTCTTCCTGCAGGGCGGCGGCAACACGCAGTTTGCCATGGTGCCCATGAACCTGATGAAGAACCGCGTGGCCGACTATATCATCACCGGCCAGTGGGCCAAGAAGGCCGCCGCCGAGGCCGAGATCTACGGCAAGGTGAACCGGATCGCCTCCTCCGCGGACAAGACCTTCTCCTACATTCCGGACTGCAGCGATCTGCCCGTCAGCCCGGACGCGGACTATGTCTATATCTGCCAGAACAACACCATCTACGGCACCGCCTTCAAGACCCTGCCCAACACCAAGGGCAAGGACCTGGTCAGCGACGTGTCCTCCATGCTGCTCTCCGAGCCCATGGACGTGACCAAGTACGGCGTCGTCTGGGGCGGCGTGCAGAAGAACGTGGGCCCCGCCGGCGTCACCATCGTCATCATCCGCGACGACCTGATCCGCGAGGACGTACTTCCCGGCACCCCCACCATGCTCAAGTACAAGACCCACGCGGACAACAAGTCCCTGTACAACACCCCGCCCTGCTGGAACATCTACGTCTGCGGCCTGGTGTTCAAGTGGCTCAAGGAAAAGGGCGGCCTGGCGGCCATGAAGGCCGTCAACGAGCAGAAGGCCAAGATCCTCTACGATTACCTGGACCAGAGCGCCATGTTCAAGGGCACCGTCAACCCGGCGGACCGCTCCCTGATGAACGTGCCCTTCGTCACCGGCAACGAGGACCTGGACAAGAAGTTCATCGCCGAGGCCACCAAGGCCGGCTTCAAGAACCTGAAGGGCCACCGCACCGTGGGCGGCATGCGCGCTTCCATCTACAACGCCATGCCCATCGAAGGCGTCCAGGCGCTGGTGGACTTCATGACCGCGTTTGAGAAGGAGAATGGCTGAGATGAAAGACCGCAAAGTTTTCTGCCTGAACAACATCGCCAAGGTGGGCACGGACCGCTTCCGCGACGGCTACACCCTGACGGACACCATCGATGACGCCGCGGCGGTGCTGGTGCGCTCCGCGGACATGAAGGAGATGGCGTTCCCCGCCGGCCTGCGGGCCATCGGCCGCGCCGGCGCCGGCGTGAACAACATTCCTCTGGACCGCTGCGCCGAGGCGGGCATCGTGGTCTTCAACACCCCCGGCGCCAACGCCAACTCCGTCAAGGAGCTGGTGCTGTGCGGCCTGCTGCTGGCAGCCCGCGACGTGGCTGGCGGCATCGAATGGGTGAAGGCGAACAAGGCCGACGAGGCCATCGCCAAGACGACCGAGAAGGCCAAGAAGGCCTTTGCCGGCCACGAGCTGCAGGGCAAGACCCTGGGCGTGATTGGCCTGGGCGCCATCGGCGTGCTGGTGGCCAACGCGGCCGTGTCCCTGGGCATGAAGGTCTACGGCTATGACCCCTATATGTCCGTGAAGGCCGCCTGGAACTTGTCTCCTGCCGTGCAGCATGCCGAGAAGATTGAGGAGCTCTACGCTGTCAGCGACTACGTGACCATCCACGTGCCCGCCACCGCCTCCACCAAGGGCATGATCTCCGCCGACGCCATCGCGAAGATGAAGGACGGCGCCGTGGTGCTGAACTTTGCCCGCGATTCTCTGGTAGACGAAAAGGCGATGACCGAAGCGCTGACTGCCGGCAAGGTCGCCCGCTATGTCACCGACTTCCCGAATCCGGTCAGCGCGGCCATGGACAAGGCCATCGTGATCCCGCACCTGGGCGCCTCCACCGAGGAAGCCGAGGACAACTGCGCGGTGATGGCGGTGGACGAAGTGCAGGACTACCTGGACAACGGCAACATCCGCAACTCCGTCAACTACCCGGCGATCAATGCCGGCGTCTGCGAGACCGCGGCCCGTGTGCAGATCCTGCACCGCAACATCCCCAACATGCTGTCCCAGATCACGGCCTTCTTCGGCGCGCAGGGGCTGAACATCGAGAACATGGTCAACAAGAGCCGGGGCGACTACGCCGCCACGATCCTGGACCTGAGCACAGCCATGCCCCACGACACCGTGGACAGCCTCAAGGCCATCGAGGGCGTGCTGCGCGTGCGCCGGGTGGTCGAAGGCTGACAAAACGCCTCCTTCACGCGGGAACCTCCGGGTTTCCGCGGTTTTTGATAGCATTTTTCCAGGAACTGTGATATGATGGCTTCAAACCAATGCAGGAGGCTGAGCGCATGCAGAATCGTCTCGCGGAAATCGAACGGGTCATTGCCCGGGGGCTCTACACGGACAGCTGGGCGTCCCTGTCCGGGTACACGGTGCCGGAGTGGTACAAGAACCTGAAATTCGGCATCTTCATCCACTGGGGCGTCTTCAGCGTCCCGGCCTTTGCCAACGAATGGTATTCCCGGAACATGTACTGCCCGGGCACGCCGGAGTTTGAGCACCATGTGAAGACCTACGGCCCGCAGAAGACGTTCGGCTACAAGGATTTCATCCCTCTGTTCAAGGCGGAGCGGTTCGACCCCGCTGCCTGGGCGGAGCTGTTCCGCCAAACCGGCGCAAGGTATGTGATCCCCGTGGCGGAGCATCACGACGGCTTCCAGATGTACGCGTCGGAACTGAGCCGCTGGAACGCCGCCGAGATGGGCCCGAAGCGTGACGTGCTGGGCCAGCTCTCCGCCGCCTGCCGAGCCCGCGGCCTGGTCACCGGCGCCTCCACCCACCGCATCGAGCACTACTGGTTCCAGGGCCAGGGCCGCACGTTTGAGAGCGACATCGTCGACCCGCCCAAGGGCGACCTGTACTGGCCGAGCGTCACGGAGCCGAAGGACTTCAACATGAACGCCATCGACCAGCTCGTCCCGACGGCGGAGTACCTCGAGGACTGGATGCTGCGCACCTGCGAGCTCATCGACCGCTATCAGCCGGCCATGCTCTACTTCGACTGGTGGATCCAGCAGCAGAGCGCGAAACCCTATCTGGCGAAGATCGCCGCCTACTACTATAACCGCGCCGCGGAGCGGGGGACCCAGGCCGTCATCAATTACAAGCACGATGCCTTCCCCTTCGGCTGCGCGGTGCCGGACGTGGAGCGCGGCCAGTTCGCAGAGCTCAAGCCCTTCTTCTGGCAGACGGACACCGCCATCGCCTACAATTCCTGGTGCTGGACCGAGAACAACAGCTTCAAGCCCGCTCACGAGCTGGTGCAGAACCTGGTGGACGTGGTCAGCAAGAACGGCACCTTCCTGCTGAACGTGGGCCCGAAGCCCGACGGCACCATCTCCGACGAGGACACGGCGGTGCTGACTGCCATCGGCGCGTGGATGGACGTGAACAGCGAAGCCATTTATGACACCCGCCCCTGGAAGATCTTCGGTGAAGGCCCGACCCGGATCAAGGAAGGCCACTTCTCGGACGGGGAGAGCCGCGGCTTCACCGCGGAGGACGTCCGCTACACCAAGAAAGCGGACTTCGTCTACGCGACCTTCCTGGCGCCGAGCGCCGACGGCGTTTACCGCGCCACGGCCCTGGCGCAGCACGCCGACGGCCACGGCGTCTTCCACGGCCTGGTGCTGGATGTGAAGCGCCTGGACGGTACCCCCTGCGAATGGACGCGCGGCGAGGACGGGCTCGTCATCCGCACGGAGAAGGGCGAGGACGTCATGCCGGTGTGCTTCCGGGTGACGGTCGGGTAAAACCGCCATCCCACACCGACCGGATTGATTCTGACGTTGAGGATGTGAAGAAGCATGGACACGACGCCAATGAAAACCGTTATCATCCACGGTCAGGCCCACGAGGGCTCCACCTGCCGCATCGCGCGCATGATCGCGGAGAAAACCGGCGGGGAGACCGTCGAGTTTTTCCTGCCCCGGGATTTCGGGCAGTTCTGCACCGGGTGCACCGCGTGCTTTACGAAGGGTGAGGACAAGTGCCCGCACCGCGCGGCGCTGGCGCCGATCCTCGCGGCCATGGACGCCGCGGACGTCATCATCCTGGCCAGTCCGGTGTACGTCTTCCACGCGACCGGTGCGATGAAGGCCTTCCTCGACCACCTCGGCTGGCAGTGGATGGCCCACCGGCCCAAGGGCATCATGTTCGGCAAGCAGGGCGTGTGCGTCGCCACTGCCGCAGGCGCCGGGGTGAAGTCCACACTGAAGGACCTGGCGCACAGCCTGTTCTACTGGGGCGTGGGGCGGATCGAGAAGCTCGGCATGGCTGTGTCCGCCACGGACTGGGACGGCGTCAGCGACAAGAAGAAGGCCGCCATCGAAAAAAAGACCGCCGCCATCGCCGCCCGGCTGAAGTTCTGCCGCGGCCGCGTCACGCCCACGCTGAAGACCAAAGCCATGTTCGGCATCATGCGCATGGTGCAGAAGAAGGGCTGGAACCCGATTGACGTTGATTATTGGAAGAAAAACGGCTGGCTGGGAAAAGAGAGGCCGTGGAAAAAGCGGCAATGAATGACGCGGCCTGAACCGCAGACCTTGACGGCTGATGCTGCAAACGGTATAATCATCTTGCCCCGCAAGGGGTGGGATGAAGAGTGACACACGCGCTTGGCGGTCTGCTCCATCACTTCTGAAAGGAGGTGATGGCGTTGCCTCTCACTTTCACTTTCCATGTCGGCAAGTTCACGGTGACCATCACGGTCCGGAGAACCCATCGGCGGGGCAAGTCGGAAGTCCGCGACGAAAAAAACGACCGCCACTCTGGCAAGTGACGGCGTTTTGCGGTCTGACGACCACGATCCGCTGAGTCCTGTTTGAGGAGCAGCCGTTAAGCGTTGCTCTTCATCTCTATTATACAAGTTCAACACCGGAAGTCAAGTCTCATCTGACGTTTGTGAGAAGAAGGTGATTCCATGCCCCCACCCGGAGGCGGCGGCCGCGGCGGCCGGTTCCTGTCCGAGGAGGAGAAGGCCAATCGCCCGAAAGTGACGGGCGCGCTGCTCAAGCGCGTGTTCTCCTATATCCTCCCTTATCGCAAACAGCTGGCGCTGGTGCTGCTGTGCATCGCGGTCAGCACGGTCTGCTCGGTCTTTCCCTCGATCCTCACGGGCAACATCGTAGATGTGCTGGCGCAGAAGGAAACCCCGGGCAGCTGGTTCGGCAGCGGCATCCCGGCGCTGATCCGGCTGATCTTTGTGTCCCTGGGCCTGCTGCTGGCCTCCAACCTGATCGGCGTGGCGGAGAGCTATCTCAACAGCTGGATCGCGCAGCACATCTCCTTCGACATGCGCAACCAGATGTACCGCCATCTGCAGAAGATGTCCCAGCGCTTCTTCACCTCCGTCAGCCAGGGCGACATCATCACGCGCATGACCTCGGACATCTCCGGGGTGGAGAGCGTGGTGTCCGGCACCTTCACGTCCATCCTCTCCAATCTGATCACCTTGGTGGTGGCGCTGGTGGCCATGTTCCAGAAGAACTGGATCCTGGCCCTGGTGGGCATCGCGGTCGTGCCGCTGTTCACCCTGCCCACCCGCATGGCAGGCCGCACCCGCTGGAAGCTGGCCCAGCAGGCGCAGGAGTGCAACGACGAGGTCAACGGCATCCTCAACGAGACGCTCTCCGTCTCAGGCCAGCTGCTGGTGAAGCTCTTCGGACGGGAGAAGGACGAGTATGCGCGCTATGAGGACGCCAACGGCCGCATGGTGAAGCTGAACATCCGGGAGCGGATGGCGGGCCGCTGGTTCTTTGTGGTCCTGTCCACCTTCTCCTCCATCGGCCCCATGCTGCTCTACCTGGTGGGCGGCATCCTGATGATGAAGTACGATGCCCGCCTGACCGTGGGCGACATCACGGTGCTGGTGGCGCTGCTGGGCCGGATGTACGGCCCGGTGAACAGCCTGCTCAACATTCAGGTGGACTGGATCCG
>CAMKAE010000073.1 GCA_946410395.1 uncultured Clostridia bacterium | reverse complement strand
GGGCAGTCGGTGGGCACGTCCAGGAAGTTGCCCCGCTGGCCCCATACGATGTTGGAGAAGAGCCGGTTCAGCTCCGCGTTCGCCGATTTCAGCCAGCCGGTGCGCTTCATGTCGGAATGCACAACAATGGCGGTGAAATCCTTGGCCCCGGGTTCACCGGGCCAGGACAGGAGTTTGATGTACCGGAACCCAAAGAAGGTCAGCTGCGGATGCCAGGTCTGTTTCCCTTCCTTGCAGGTGTACTCCACCAGGGCTTTGGCGCTGCGATAATTCTCGTTGTAGAAGTTTCCGTCTTTGTCCAGCACTTCCGCGTGGGTGAAGGAAACCGTATCACCGGCTTTCGCGTTGATCGTGAATTCGACATAACCCGTGACTTCCTGCCCGAAATCGATCACCGTTTCCCCGGCGGGGGTGTGAAGGATCTGCTTCACCGCGACCCGCTCGGTTTCCCGGATAGCCTCGCCCTCCTGGGGTATCAGGATCTCTTTGGACCAGTCAAGCGGCTTCACCGGCTGCCAGTTTCCCGGCACAACGCGGGCATCCGCCCGTTCCCCGTCATAGATCTCGCTGAAGTGTACCGGACTTTCGGCCCACTGCCAGCTGTCATCCGTCTGAACCGTTTCTTCCGTCCCGTCGGCATAACCGATCTTCAGGGAAGCAATCAGCCCGCACGGCTGCGCATACCGCCGCTGCTTGTCCGCGGAGTCCATCCAGCCGGGCATCGGCGAGCGGAACCAGCCGCGGCCCACGGTAACGCGCAGCTCGTTCTCCGCCTGCAGCAGCAACGTCACATCGTAAGTCTGAACCTGCAGGCGGTGGTCGTAGCTCGTCCAGCCGGGCGCCAGCACAAAATCGCTCACGCGCTGGCCGTTGAGGCAGGCTTCGTATACGCCCAAAGCCGTGATTTCGAGCTCGGCTTTCGCGATCTTCCTGTCCGTCGCAAATTGTTTCCGGAAAACGGGACAAACGTCGCCGGGTTCCTGGGATACGGTGATCCACGGGCTGGTTTTGATTCGCATAAATCGGCCTCCTTATTCAGTCCTGCCCAACGCACAGAAGGCACGGGTCCGACCGGACAGATAAGCGCTTTCGGTCACCGTGAAGGAATCCGTCAGGCGGATATCCTCCGAGGAAGAACCGATCTGCACCTCGAACTCTCCCTTTTCGATCTTCCAGCGCATGTCCTCATCCAGGAAGGCTGTCTGGCTGGGCTGAAGGGTGAAATGGACTGTCTTTTGCTCTCCCGGCCGCAGTTCCACCCGGACAAAGCCCTGGAGCTCCTTCTGCGGGCGTGTCATGGACGCATGGACATCCTTCACATACAACTGCACGATTTCGGTTCCGGCACGGTCTCCCGCATTCCTGATTTTCAGGGCGATGCTCACGGCTTCAAAAGGCCTGGTTTCCTTATTCTCTATTGCCAAATCGCTGTATTCGAACGCGGTATAACTCAGCCCGTGGCCGAAGCCGTAGCGGGGCTTATGAGGGCAGTCCACATAATCGGTAAAGCCGATGCTGGGGCCCTGGGTCCACATGGAGCCGTTGGGATGATTGTAGTAAACGGGGATCTGTCCGGCGCAGCGGGCAGTGGACAGCGGCATCTTACCGGAGGGGTTCAGCCGGCCCAACAGAGCGTCCGTTACAGCCTCGGCAGCGTAGGCCGCCGGATTCCAGCACTCGAGGATGGCGTTCAGGCATTCATCCGCCGTGTCGCTGGAGATGGGCCGCCCGTCAAAGTGAATGCCGATCAGGGGCTTGCCCAGTTTCCTCGCCTCCCGGATAAAGGCATCCTGGCAGGCGGGCAGATTGATGTCCGTGCCGTCCACGCCCTCGCCCATGGTTGCGATGGAGCCGGAGCCGTTCTTTCCGCCCAGCGTCAGGAGGATCACATCGGCTTGCCGGGCGATCTCCAGGGCTTCCGGGAACAGGCTCTCATCCGCTCCGGCTTTGTGATAGCCCTGAGCATACAGGATCCGGCAGTCCGGCAGCTCTGCGCGCAGCACCTCCACCAGGTTCCGGCAGTTGGGTTTCAGTTTGGCAAGCACACCGTTGAACTCATCGTTTTCATCGTCTTCCACGTTTGTGCCGGGAACGGTGACTGCCTGCTTTTCCCCGCTGTTGCCGTTGACACCGGCCATGGAGTTTTTCGCTGCGTGCTTGGCCTCGACCATGGACAGATGGGTGTAGCCCCCGAAGTAATACCGCGCGTTGGCCGCGGCGGGACCGATAACGGCAATGGTCTTTTCCTTCCCGGAGAGCGGCAGGGCGCCGTCGTTTTCCAGGAGGACAAGCGCTTCCCGAGCGCTCTGCGCCGCGATCTGCTCATCCTCCGGCTGATGGACGGTCCGGTCCAGCGCTTCCCCTTCCAGTGCGAAGGGGTGCTCGAAGAGGCCCATGCGGAACTTCGCTTCCAGCACGCGCAGGACCGCTTTGTCCAGTATGGCCTGATCGGCTTCACCGGATGCGAACTTCCGCTTCAGTTCATCGGCATAGGCCACCGGCATGGGCAGCTCCACATCCAGCCCGGCGGTCAGGCACCGGAGGCCCACGTCGCCCATGGTCTCCCCGATGCCCTGGTACTGGAAGGCGTTGCTGGCTCCGCCATAATCGGACACCGTGACGCCCTCAAATCCCATCTCCCCGCGAAGGATGCCGTTCAGGTAGTGCCGGGACGCGTGGATGGGCAGACCGTTCAGGGAACCGTAGCAGGGCATGACACCCTTCAGGCCGGCCTCGCTGATGGCGGCCTGGAACGGCTTGCCGTAGATTTCCAGCAGCAGGCGGTCTCCCGCGTCCACATGAGCGCCGTGGATCGCACCGGCGGAATTGTGGAAACCAAAGAAATGCTTGGCGGCCGCGTCCGGCCTGCGGCCGTCGGTAACCGTCTCCTGGATGCCGCGGGTATAGGCCGTGCCCATGACGGCAGCCAGGGTGGGGTCCTCCCCATAAGGCTCGCACTGGCGACCCATGCGGGAATCCCGGGAGATATCCAGCACCGGCGCCAGGACCTGGGTGATGCCGAAAGCCGCCTCCTGACGGGAAACGATCTCACCGATCTTCCTTTCCAGTTCCGGATCAAATGAGGAGCCGCGGGCCACGCCTGAGGGAAAGGTGGTCGTGTCCTGCATTAGCGGACCGCAGAGGCCCTCCATGTGAAAAGCGGCGGGGATGTGATGGGGGCTGTTCTCCATCACGATGGTCTGCAGCCGGCGCTGCCATTTGGCGATCTCTTCCACAGTTTCGCAGGATCGGAACTCCAGGGTGCTGATCTGGCCGATGCCGTTTTTCAAGTAGAGCGACATGCGCTCTTCCATGCCCTTGATGGCAAAGATACCCGCGATCTGGGCCATTTTCTCGTCAAGACTCAGATCCTTCAGCAGCGCCTCGGCCCGCTCCCGGGGGGACAGGGACGTGTTCATAAAATCCGTCATGGTGATTTCCTCCGCTCATTGGATTCGGGTGATCAGGAGTGCCAGATTATCCCGCCCCGGCAGCTTCAGTTTGGTTTCTCCGCTGATGACCTCCGCGATGACCTCGCGGGTCATGTTCCACACGTCGATCAGTTCGGCTCTGTAGACCTTGTCTTTCGGCAGGTTCACCGTCTGCTCGCCGTAGCATTGCAGATCGAAGTAGGTCAGGTACGCTTCCTCGCCGCAGCAGCTTTCCCAGGCGTGCTCACCGCCCAGATGGGCCGTGCGGTCACAGACATCCATCCGATGGATGCTCTCGGAGAACATCCGCCAGAAGCCCCTTGTCTCCTCCGGCATCCGGGTGAGCGCTTTTTCCAGCGCCTCGCCTTCCTGTAGCACCGTATCCCAGATGCTGTCTCTGGGCGTCAGCGGGCCGGGAAGGCTCTCCATGATCCCGCGCAGGAAGGCGATGCGTCTGGGGCTTTCTCCCTTCAGCTTTCCGCCGCGTGCCCACCAGAGGATTTCGTCTTCCGAAAGGAAGGTTTCTCCGTGGGTGCAATACGCGCCGGACGCACAGCAGCGCCAGAACCGGCGCACCATCTCCTGCCCGCTGATACTGCCCCAGAAATGCGGCAGATTGCCCTCGTAGCAGCACTCGTCAATGATGACGGGCTTCGTGTATTTCCGGATCCAGCGCGGGATTTCTGATAAGCCCTTGGTCTGCAGACTGGCGTGGGTGATATTCTTGCGGGTATGATCCCAGAAGCACATGCAGTTGTGATTGGACAACAGGTGATGGAAGGGATCGTTCCCGGCGACGTATTCCTCGATCTCCTGCCAATCGTTCAGGGATTTTGCCATGTTCAGATCATACTCATTGGCCAGGCTCCACCAGATATTGGGCCATGCGGCCAGGCGACGCAGCACGGTATCCAGATAGATCAGATTGTCCCGTTGGGCAAGTTCGGAAAATCCCCATCGGTCATAGGGGTGGAACAGGATCAGGTCGATCTGGATTCCAATGTCCGCAATTCGTTTCAGAATCTTTTCAAACCGGTGCCAGAAGGCGATGCATGGCCGGTTCACGTCCCAGCCGCCGTCCTCCTTCTTCTCAAAGGCATAACAGGGCGGCTCGTTGTGGTTGTAATCATAATGCTTGGGAAACACGCACATGCGAACCTTGTTAAAGGGTGCGCTTTGCAGGCTCTCGAGTGTCTGTTCGACCAGTGCGTCCTCCTGATGGGCCAGCGCATAAACGGTCGTGCCAAAGGGGAAGAAGAGCGTGCCGTCCTCATACTCGAAGTGCGTCTGAACGGCCTTCACCAACCCGCGGGATCCATCCGCCGGTTTACAGACTTCCGTACCCTCGGCGGTCACGGCCCCACGTACCTTCCAGCGCCACTCACCCGGAATCTCGGGCAGGAAACGGACAACATACCTTCCGTCCCCGTCATAGAAACCCCGGACAGTCTTCACCGTATCCCCGCAGGTGAACTCGGCGGTCAGATCGATCTGCGCCCAGCTGCCTGTCAGCACCTGCCCGGAAAAGACCTGTTCAAACATTTCGTATTGTTTCATGATAACCGCACCCTCACTCGAATTCGTCCAGAGACCACTCGTCCCGCCAGTCCAGGATCCCCATCTCGCCCTCAAACCGGAAAGGGAGCCACACATAGCGCGCCTTCGATGTGTCCAGGCCGCTGTCCGGCGGCAGCAGCTCCTGCAGTTCCGCCATGCGGGCCTCTTCATCCGGCGTCCGTTCATCCTGAAACCGCAGCCGGAACCACTCACCGTAATCCGCATATTTCAGATGCATATACTCCGGTGCCCAGCGGTCCGCCAGGGCGATATACAGGTCCCGCTTGCCCGGCACCCAGAACACCGAGGAGATCTGGGAGTGGAAAGACGTGCGGCTCACATCCCCGGGGTGCGGATCCCCCAGCACGGTATAGGGACCGTGCCAGGTGTCGGCTACCGCGATCTCCGAGGGATTGGGCAGATAGCCCGTGGTGCCGGAGGTGACCAGATAATGCTTGCCTTTCCGCACAAAGTGAGCGGTCGCTTCCCGGACGAAAGGCGGTTGGCTGTGAGGGAAATGCGTGGAATAACAGCCAGTCACGCCGGTGTAGTCTTCCGTCAGATCGGCGACGATCGTCTCGGAATGCACGCGTTCAAAGAAATAGTATCCCTTGCCGTCCGGCGCTGCGGCCAGGTCGAAATCCCCGGCGTTCATGCCCAGCGGGCGCAGCCCTTTGCGGACGATCGTGTAAGGCCCCAGGATCGTGTCGGCGGTCAGCACCGTTTCGGTCTGGTCGCCGTTTTTCTCCATGATCTTCAGCCAGCACACGTACTTTTTCGTCCGCGGGTTGTACAGGATGTGAGGCCGGTCCATCATGCTGGCCGGGTACAGGGGCGAGGTCACGTCGGCCTCGTCCGGGGGAATGATCAGGCCGCAGTCCTCCCAGTTGTACAGATCGGAGGATCGGTAGCAGCGCACGCCCCAGTGCCAGACGCCGTTCTTGCCGTCGGTCTTTTCCTTGTTCTCGCCATACCAATAATAGGTACCGTCCACGGTCAGAATACTGCCCCCGTGAGCCTGAATGGGCTTTCCGTCGGTATCCTGCCATTCCCGGCCCGGGCAGAACAGATGCCGCATTGGGAACACTCCTTTGAAAAGTGCCGCCGTCCAAAGCGGGCGGCGGCACTGATTGGATCAGAGGCAGCCTCTGATGATCTGCAAGATTCGGGTCACTCGGTCACGAACTTCAGGGTCTGTTCGATAGCGCCGAAGGGCTGCACATCGTCAGCCTTGTAATTGAGCACCATGTCGGCGGCATAGCCCTCGGTGGTCAGATCGCCGGCGGTCTCGAAGTGGATCACGAAAGAATAGGTGGTCATGTCGATCTCATAGGTGCCCTTGTCCACGTCCATCTTGTTGCCCATGAAGTCGGCGTACAGCTGCACGGAGCCGTCGTTGTACAGGTTGCAGATGAAGTCGGCGTTCGTGCCATCCATGCCGGGCACGGGGATCTGGCCCTTCAGGGCATAGGACACTTCCAGGCCTTTTACTTCCACCAAGGTAACCTCATCACCGTCGGTGGAGACATACGTGTAGGTGCCGTCCTCGTTCTTCGTCACGGTGGCGCCGGGATCGCTGTCGTCAGAGGGGGTCAGGGTGATCACAGTCTGGTCTTCATTCATAGAGAAGGTGCCTTCGACAAACAGGACCACCAGATCCTCGTACTTGCCGTTGACCTTCAGGGCCAGGGTCGCGGTGTCATCGTCCGGGGAGACGAGGGAAAGCAGTTCCACGGCAGATTCGCCGGCATACTGAGCGGCAAACTTGCTGTTCTCGGGATCGGTATCCAGGTTCAGGGCGCAGTTTCCGCCGCCAACACCGGTGATGTTCTTCATGTCGTTGTAGATGTGCTCGGCGTCCATGGCGCAGCGGTCCAGTTCATTGCCGTCGAAGTCATAAAACACCACGGTGAAGGGAGCAGTACCCTCGGTCAGGGTGCCGGCTTCGCTGGCTGCCCGGTCCATGGCCACACTGTAGGCGCGCTCCTCAGCGATCACCTCATAGGTGCCGTCAAAGGTGATCTGGTCCATGCACATGCCGGCGTGGAAAACCCTGCCCAGGCCGGGGATCTCGCCATAGAAGTGGATGTAGTAGTTCATGAACATGGTGCCCACGTCATAGCCATAGGCATAGTAGGTGTCAGCCAGTTCGGGCACAGCGCTTTCGGCCGCGGCGAAGGACGCCAGGGACAGGGACAGCGCCAGACAGAGCAGCAGGACGATCATCTTTTTCATCTTGTGTTTCCTCCTTGTCGTTTTTCCGGTGGGGATACCGTTCGGTGGGCTCTTGGCCCGTTTTCCGGCTCCATTATGCCATCGGCGGGAGGAAAATGCTGTATGAAATCCGATGAAAAACCCTGTGAATCCGACATGAATCCTATCTGCGGACCTGCTTCTGGTATTCCCGCGGGGTGACTCCGTAATGCTTCTTGAACTGCTCGGTGAAGTAGGAGTAATTGCCGAAGCCCACCGTGTTGGCCACCATGGAAATCGTCATGTCCTCCCGCTGAAGGAGTTCGCCCGCCAGATGGATGCGCTTGTCCTGGATATACTCCGAGACCGTCATGCCGTATTTCTTTTTGAAAAGGCGGGTCAGATGATCGGCACTCACGTAACTCAGCGCTGCCAGTTCCCTCACGGAGAGTTCTTCGGACAGATGCCCGTCGATATAGCCGACGGCGGTCTCCAGCGCGTTGGCTGTATCGCCCCGCGTTTCCCTGGCCAGAGAATTGATGTACTGCTGCCCGAACTGCCGGATCTGTTCGTTCTGCCGCCGCTGTGTCACCTTTTCCTGCGCCTGGATCAGGATCTCCGTCAGCTTCGCATAGCGGACGGGCTTCAGCACATACTCCATGCAGCTGAGCCGGACAGCGGTCTGCGCGTAATCAAACTCGTCGTGACAGGTCAGGATGATGCATTCGGTGTTGGGGCTGTGCTCGTTAACATAGGCGATCAGCTTGAGCCCGCTCTCGCCCGGCATCTCGATATCACTGACCAGGATGTCGACATAGGTCTTCTTGAAAACGTTCACAGCCTCATCATAGCTGCCGGCCGTCAGCACCTTGTCAAAGCCGAGCAGGTCCCAGTTGATGCCGTCCAGCATGCCCTGCACGGTAAAGGGCTCATCGTCCACGATCAGGATATTCATGCCGGCAAGTCTCCTTTCGGTTCATCGTGGGTCCGGAACGGCACCACGAGATAAATCTGGGTCCCCATGCCCTCCCCGCTGGAAAAGCTCACCTCACCCTCTTCCCCGTAGAACAGCTCGATCCGGCGGAGACAGTTCCAGATGCCGATGTGTTTGTTTCCGCTCTCATCGATATAGGGCTCATGCGCTTTCAGCTTTTCCAGTACCTGAGGATGAATGCCGCTGCCCGTGTCGGTGATGGCGATGTGCAGGGCATCCTTACCCCTCTTGTTCTGGTCCTTTCGGACAGAAACCACGATCTCGATGGCTTCCCTGGGTTCCAGCGCATATTTGACCGCGTTTTCCACGAAGTTTTCGATCAGAAGCGGCGGGATCAGGGCATTCAGGCATTCGTCTTCCGATTGATACACATAGGAGAAACGCCCCGGGTACCGGATGCGCTGAATCCGGATGAAATTCTCCACATAATCCAGCTCCTGCTTCACCGTCACCAGCTGCTGGCCTCGTCTGAGCACATACCGGAAATAGTCCACCAGGCACAGGGCATAGTCCTGGATTACCGGGTAGTTCTTAGACTCCGCCAGCGCATAGATCGTGTTATAGGAGTTCAGCAGCATATGGGGATTCACCTGCAGGCGGAGGTTATCCATCTCTGTCTCCAGGAGTTTGATATCTTTTTCATAGGAACCCTGGACTTCCGCCGCCATCCTGTTGAATTCCTCATAGAGCCCTAGAAAGTCGTCACTGATGGCTTTCGTCTGCGGCGGGATCCGGGCGGTACGGTCCTCACGGAAAGCTTCAATGCCCTTTGTCATGATTTGCATGGGGTTCAGGATATCATACCGGAGGCGGGTATACAGCACAGGGCAGGCCAGGATGGTGAGGGAAGAAATCAGCATCGAGATCCAGAACCAAGCTGGAATGTTCCGCAGGGAAAAGTCATACGGGAAGGCTACCAGAACCTGAAATGGCTGGCCCTCCTTCTCCCACAGATACCGGTCACGGGCCTGCTTCAGCTCGGAAAACGGCTGTTCCGCTTTCTCCCATGTGCCGTCCGGATGAACGAAAAAAGCCTGTTCGCCGTCCCGTGAGATATACACGCTTCCGCCGTGGCCGCCGCTTTTATCGCTGTTGCCGGTGTTCCAGTACATCAGCGTCATGGACTTCGCCAGGGTAGCGGGAAAGTCCGAAATCACGTCAATATCCCCCAGCTCATTGCGCAGCGCGACCTCGTCGATATAAAAGCTGAATGCGTTCCGGTTCGCGGTACGCGTGGCTTCCGCGCTCTGAAATACGGAGATTGCGGACAGGGCCAGGCTGATCAGGCTCACCGGCAGCACCAGCGCCAGGATCATGGTCATCAACCGGGGCCGCAGGCGGTGAAGCACAGGAAGGTCCCGGAACTGTCTGTGTACGGGGGGTCTGGCTTTCATGAAAGAGCCTCCTCGTATGATCAGCATTTATTGATGATATTATACAGGAAAAGCGGCGATTTGAAAAGGGCAAAACAGTCTGAAAGATTCAACAGACTGTTTTGCCCGGGAGGAAGGGAACCCATGTTAACCGATCTTGTTTATCCCTTCACGCCGCCCTG
>CAMKAE010000072.1 GCA_946410395.1 uncultured Clostridia bacterium | reverse complement strand
CTGCAGCGGAGATGAAGGTGGCCATCATCTCCGCTGCAGATCCTTTGTCTATGAGCTTTTTACCCACTCAACGGGATTTTTGCTGGATGCCGAACAATCCGTCTTGCACGGAATGCTCGGCACACCCCGCAGAAAGTCATTGTTACCCTGCCCGGCGCAAATCGCCCCTGAAAGTTGTCGCACAATGTCGCACGATGTCGCACAATGTCGCAAGACGCCCAAGTCAATATGTGCTATAATGTAAACTGTCAAAGAAGGACGAGAACACAAGATGCAGCCCAGCAACAGAGAAAACCATCTATGGGTAGCTCATCCTCTTGCCGGCCCCTTACGAAGCACCGCTTCACAAGCAATTTGGTTGTTGCGTATGATGGTATCCTTACTCTGCAATATTGGGAGTCATCTGTACCCTGGCACGAATCGAGCCCTTAAAAGGTGTCGCATAATGTCGCACGATGTCGCATGATGCCCAAGTCAATACCTGCTATAATGTAAACTGTCAAAGAAGGACGAGAGAGCATACCCTGCCCGGCGCAAACCGAGCCCCAAAAGTTGTCGCACAATGTCGCCAAAAGTCGCGAGACGCCCAAGGCAATACGTGCTATAATGTAAACTGGTAAAGAAGAATGAGAGCGCATGATGCGGCCCACATCGGAGAAAATCACCCATGGGCAACTTATCCGGTTGACCAGATAAAACCAAACCAGCGTTGGCGGAAAAACCGTCAGCGCTTTTTCTTTGCCCAAATGCAGAAAGGCGGTGATTCTATGTGATACCCACATCCCCCTTTCCTATCTCCGTTTTCAGGCGGAGCGTCCCCTTTCCCCGGACAGGCTTCATAGCCTGTCTTTTCTTTTCCCAAAACAACCGAAAGAGAGGTACATTATGAAACAGCTCAAGAACACGCAAATCATCGGAATTGACAATGGCTACGGCAACCTGAAAACTGCCAGCGGTATCTTTCCCGCCAGCGTCCTGACCTTCGACCATGAGCCCGTCCACGCGCAGGATCTGCTGGTTTACGATGGCAAATACCACGTCATCGGCAGCGGGCACCGGGAGTTCACACCGGACAAGGTCAGCAACCCGGATCACTACATCCTGACGCTCGCCGGCATCGGGCAGGAGCTGTGGGCGCACAGAATGACCGAGGCCCGCGTGTACATCGCCGCCGGCCTGCCCCTGACCTGGGTGGAATCCCAGCGCGAGAGCTTCCGCGCCTACCTGCTTCAGAACGATCATGTGGACTTCATCTGGCGCGGCATCGAATACCACGTCGATATCGTCGGCGCGGATGTATATGCGCAGGGCTTTTCCGCCATCGTGCCCATGCTCAGGCAGTTCAAGGGCGTGAACATGCTCTGCGACATCGGCAACGGCACCATGAACATCATGACCATTCAGGACAGGCGCGCTGTCATGGATCAGTGCTTCACAGAAAAGTACGGCACCTATCAGTGTATGCTCCGGGCACGCGAAGCCCTGACGCAGCGCTTTGGTCGCACCGTGCCGGATGCTGTCATCGACGAGGTGCTCCGAAACGGCGACGCCGATATTGGGCGCGACTATGTGGAAACCATCCGCGCGGCCGCAGCCGCCTATTCAGCAGAGATCATGCGCAGGCTGCGCGAACATGAATATGACCCGCAGACCATGCGGCTGTGGGTCGTGGGCGGCGGCGGATGCCTGCTGCGACACTTCGGTGAGTATGACCGCGACCGCGTGACCATCATCGACGACATCCACGCCAATGCCGAAGGTTACGAGTATCTCGCGGAGCGGCGTCTCAGGCGCGAGGGAGCTGCCGGATGAGTCAGATATTCCGCACCACCCTCCGGCTTGATCTGGACAAACCTGCCGGCGCGCAAGCCGCCTCATTGCTGCGTCAGCTTCATGCGGAGCGCGGCCTGTCCTATAGTGCGCTGATCGTTCCGGCGGTCAATGCCTATTATGGTAAGGCAACCGCAGATGAAAGTCTGCGGGAGACGATCCGCTCCATCGTCCGGGAGGAGCTGGCGACTGCACCCGTTCAGCTTGGCGATCTTCTGCAAGTGTTGAACAGGGTCGCCCCTCCGACAGCTTCTTCTTCCATCCGAAGTGATGAGCCGGACGAAGAGGATCTCGACGACGCGCTGGACAGCTTCGGCTGCTGATGCTCTTTGGTGCTCATGAGCACCATAATCCCGTATCCAGCCTCGTGCCGCGCGATACCTCCGGCACCAGAACGCACCAACGCGCACCAGCCCCGCAAAGCAGGAAGCCATGCCGTCAAAAGCATGGCTTACTGTCTTTGAGCCGGGTGCAGGGCGGCAACGCCTGCTCAGAGTCCAGAGGCGAAGCCTTTGGCCCACGGCACTTTGCTGGATTCCGCAGGAAGACAGAAAGTGTCATAGTGGGTAGTTACACTTTCGCAGAAAGTGCCGCGCCCCCGTCACCCCGTGCCCCAAACGAACCATCATCACACCCACGAAAGAAAGGAGGTGCTTCCATGGCAAGAAACGATGGCGTGGATCGCACCACTGTCCGCAACCAGCCCCGAACAGAGAGCAACATCGCCGATGCCGAAGCCCACAACGAGCGTCAGAAAGCCTGCTACCGAAACGAGGATATTATCCCCGAGCGCAGCCATCTGAACATCCACTTCAAGACACCATCCAGCAGCTATCAGGAGATGTTCCGGCAGATGGAGCAGGACGGTATCATTTCCACCCGAGGTCTCAAGCAGGACGCCGTCCACTACGGCGAGCTGGTCTTTGACGTCAACTCGGCCTATTTCCATAATCACGGCGGCTACGAATACGCCAAGGCGTTTTACGCCGAGGCATACCGGGCCGCTGTTGATATTGTCGGCGGTGAGCAGTACATCCTCTCTGCTGTCATGCATGCCGACGAACGCAACCAGGGCATGAGCAAGGCCCTCGGCTACGACGTATGGCACTACCATCTGCACGTGGTCTATGTGCCCGTCGTCGAAAAGCAGATTCTGTGGTCGAAGCGCTGCAAGGACCCGGCACTGGTCGGCACCGTCAAGGAGACCATCATGCAGGTCAGCCACAGCAAGAAGTGGCAGTCCCGGCCCGTGCTGGATGAATTCGGAGAACCCATGCGCACGAAAACCGGCAAGATCATTTTGAAGAAATCCTACAGCGTTTTGCAGGATCAGTACCACGACGCCATGTTCGCGGCGGGCTACACCGATGTGGAGCGCGGTGAGCGCGGCAGCACCGAAGAACACCTGACCACCGTGCAATTCAAGGTCATGAAGGAGCAGGAAGCCCTCGACACCCTCATGGCGCAGCAGCAAAGCGCGGAGCAGGCCGTTCGTCTGGCACAGGCGAACCGGGAGGAGGCTGAGCGTGAAGTTGAAGCCATGAAAAGGAAGGTTGATGCACTTGCGAAGAACGACAAAGATGTCAAAGCATTTGTTCAAAATCTGGGCTCCGCAGACGAGCTTCTGCCCGACACCGGAATGCTGGAAACCGCCAAAAGCTACCGCGAGAACAAGGCTCTCCCGGTCATCAAAAAGCTCGTCCGCAAGCTGAGAGAGGTCTATGCCCTGCTGGTCAACGAGCGGCAGAAGAACACTGACATGCTCAGAGAAACCGCCTATTGGAAGCGAAAGGCGGAAACCAACGAGGTCGTGCAGGAGAAGGCTTCCCGGTTGGACAGGCTGACCCGCACAATCGGCTCGGATGAAATTGACCGGCTGCTGTCCCAGCGTAGCACCCATGAACGCAGCCGATATAAAGCATGGGATAACAGCCGCTAACCTGAAAGCACATCTTAAACAATCAATCCCTACAAAACCTACACAATACAAGGAAGTGAAAGATACGAGAATTTTCGATACCCTCAAAGCCCGCATAACCGTCCCACAGGCGGCTGCACATTACGGCGTCAAGGTTGACCGCAGTGGCATGTGCCGCTGCCCGTTCCATCCGGATAAGACGCCTTCCATGAAAATCAATGAAACCTATTACTACTGCTTCGGCTGCCATACCACCGGCGACGTGATCGACTTCACTGCCAGACTATTCGATTTATCTCCCCTCGATGCCGCACGCAAGCTGGCATCAGATTTCGGCATCGACCCCAACACGCCGGCATCTGCCGCCGTCGCACCTCCCCGTATCCGGCAGGAGGAATCCCAACGAGAGCGGGAGGGGCACTGCGCCTCCGTATTGATTGAATATGAACGGCTCCTGAAAAACCGTCAGCAACGATTTGCTCCTGTTCAGCCCTCGGATGAATGGGACGACCGCTTCGTATCTGCAAGCCATGCGCTGCCGCAGGTATCCTATATAATTGACCGTCTGTACGATGCCAGTGCTTCTGTGCGTAAAGACGTCGCTGACTCCTTGTTCGGCGACGGCACCATCTGCAGCATCGAGCGCTGGAACATTGCTCACAGAGAGGAGGCGGAGGCACATGACGAAGCGTTTGCGGCCTGACCAGTTCCCGCCCTGGTACGACGGGCAGAGCATCAACGAGGCGGCTTTCTGCCGGGAGTTTCTGGCTTCGCACAAGCTGCTCTTTACCGAGAACAGCTTCTTCACGCCGGAAGGCCGCATGACTGACGAAGCGCCGCTCAAGACCGAAATCTTTCAGATCATCGAGCCGTATGCGTCCACCAGCGTTCCAAAGAAGATTGCCAACATCATCGAGCTGCTGAAAATCACGGCGCACATCGACGATTTCCCACCGCAGACCGACCGGATTCACGTCGCAAACGGCACGCTGTTTCTGGATGGCTCGTTCTCTGCGTCCAAGGATGAAATCGTGCGCAGCCGCTTTCCGGTGGCCTACAATCCTTCCGCGCCCAGCCCGGAAACGTGGCTGGGATTTCTTCATGGCCTTCTTTATGAAGATGACATCCCCACCCTGCAGGAATACATCGGCTACTGCCTGATTCCCAGCAACAAGGGACAGCGCATGATGGTCATCAAGGGCAGCGGCGGCGAGGGCAAGTCGCAGATCGGCACCGTTCTGTCCCATCTCTTTGGTTGCAACGCCAAGGACGGCAGCGTGGGCAAGGTGTCCGAGAACCGCTTTGCCCGTGCCGATCTCGAGCACATCCATCTGCTGATCGACGACGACATGCGCATGGAAGCCCTGCGTCAGACCAATTACGTCAAATCGCTGGTGACGGCGCAGGGCCGCATGGATCTGGAAAAGAAGGGCAGGCAAAGCTATCAGGGCTGGATGTTTGCCCGGCTGCTGGCGTTTTCCAACGGTGACCTGCAATCCCTCTATGACCGCAGCAATGGCTTCTACCGCCGCCAGCTGATTCTCACCACCAGGGAGCGCCCACCTGACCGGGTGGATGACCCCGACATCGCGGAGAAGATGTGCCGCGAGCTGGAAGGCATCTTTCTCTGGGCCTTTGAAGGACTGCAGCGCCTTGTGGCGAATCATTTCCGCTTCACCGAAAGCGTCCGCGCGCGTTCCAACCGGGAAACAGTTAAGCAGGACGCCAACAACGTGCTGCTCTTTATGGAGGCCGTGGACTACATCCGGCTCATGCCCGAAGGGAAGGTTGGTTCGCAGGAGCTCTACGAAATCTATACCGTCTGGTGCCGGGAAAACGGCTTCTCGCCCCTCAAGAACCGGAGCTTTTCGGAATTCCTGATTGCCAATCAGAAGAAGTACCACATCGAGCACTCCAACAACCTGACGAACCTCGTCGGCCGCCGAGTATGGGGCTTTACCGGCATTGAACCGGTACTGAAGCTCCCACTCAGAACGTCAGACGGCTGGCAGCGCGATTATTCGGATGACAACCCGTTTATCTGAAATTCCCTATAAGTGAGAATTTCCGCGATTCTCTGTGTACATACGTACACACATACATTGAGCTTTGTACACATGTACGTATGTACGCAGTGGATTCGCATATTTGCAAGAACAAGAAAGGAACACCGAGTCTCTATGCACCCACCACCGATCAACCCATTATTGGAGGAATCATGGTTTTGCTCAAAAGAACACCTGAACAGAACGCCGCCTTTGAGCGGTGCGTCGGCTTTCTTGCCGAAATGATCGAAAAATACAGCGGAAAGGTTGAAATTCCCGCTCTTCCCCCTGACAGCAAAACGAGTTGGGACAGTTTATCCAATCCATCATTTCAAACAAATTCAGAAGAACCCTTGACAGATGATATGGCTGCGTAATAAAATGCAGTTGGGACATAATACACGAACAGTTACTGCACGATTGACAGGAGGTGCACCATGCTTCAGAATCATCCTGCTCCTGAGAGCCGCGCGCTGCCCCACCACATCACCGACGAGCGCAACGGTCTGAGCTACACCCTTCACGGCGACTATTACTTCCCGGACCTGGAGCTTCCGGAGCAGCAGCCTATCGGCAAATGGGGCCGGCTGCACCTCCGGCATCTGGAATCGAACCATCCGGGTCATTTCCAAAGGCTGATGCTCACGGGAGCGCTCAATGCCTATCTACACACTATAGATGAGCAGGCTAGCGAGCGCTTCGATGTGCTCATGAAGGGATATGCCCAAAGCTGGGGCATCACCGAAGGCTTAAAGGCTGAAGATCCCATGAAGTGGGTTGGGCTCATGAATCTGGCCCGAGCCGAAGCGGAGCACAACGTGATGACCGAAATCATCTGCGTCTGAATCAACTTTCTTCCCCGGCCCGCACTCGATCGGGCCGGGGAGGGCTGTCACGAACCGCACGAGGAGGAATCCCATGTCCAGAGAAAAGCAGACGCCCGCGCCCATCCGTTCCAGCGCGGCGGAGGTGCTGACCTATGTCGCCTCCACGGGCGACCCGCAGGGCAGCATCGAAATACGCTATGAGGACGAAAACATCTGGCTGACACAAAAGACGATGGCGCAGCTGTATGATGTGAGTGTCAAAACGATCAATTATCACATCAAGAAAGTCTTTGACGATTCCGAGCTGTCCGAGGATTCAGTTATCCGAAAATTTCGGATAACTGCCACAGACGGCAAGCCGTACACCGTCCAGCACTATTCCCTGCAAATGATCATCGCGGTCGGCTTCAAGGTCAATTCCGAGCGCGCCGTTCAGTTCCGCAAATGGGTCAATCAGATCGCAACGCAGTACACCATTCGTGGCTGGGTCATGGACGACGAACGGCTCAAGCAGGGCACCTATCTGACCGACAAGTACTTCGAGGAACAGCTGGAGCGCATCCGGGAGATCCGTGCCAGCGAGCGCAAGTTCTATCAGAAGATCACCGACCTGTACGCCACCGCCATCGACTACGACCGAACCTCCTCCGCCACCAAACGCTTCTATGCGACGGTGCAGAACAAGATGCACTTCGCCGTACACGGGCACACCGCCACCGAGCTGATCATGGAGCGCGCCGACCACACGAAGGATCACATGGGTCTGACCACCTGGCAGGACGCGCCGGACGGCAAGATCAAAAAGTCCGATGTGTCCATCGCCAAGAACTACCTCACCGAAGACGAGCTTGGGCAGCTGAACCGCATGGTCACCTCCTATCTGGACTTCGCCGAAAACATGGCCCAGCGCCACATTCCACTAACCATGCAGGACTGGGAAACCCGCCTGAACCGCTTCATTGAAATGTTCGAATACGGTCTGCTCAGGGATGCGGGCAGGGTGTCCGCGGAAATCGCCCGGCTGCACGCGGAAACCGAGTTTGAAAAGTACCGCGTCATTCAGGACCGCGAGTTCCTGTCCGATTACGACAGGTTCCTCCTTGAGCTTGAGGAACACGCAGGCGCGGCAAAGCCCGGCCATCAGGAGGAAAAGCCATGAAGCGAATGAAATGCTACATCTACACCCGCGTCTCCACCTCCATGCAGGTGGACGGCTACAGCCTGGACGCGCAGAAGGACAAGCTGCGCAAGTACGCGGAGTTCCAGAACATGCTCGTCGCCGGGGAATACTGCGACGAGGGCAAATCCGGCAAGAACATCGAGGGCCGCCCGGAGTTTCTTCGCATGCTGCGGGACATCGAATCCGGCAAGGACGGCGTCTCCTTCGTGCTGGTGTTCAAGCTCTCCCGCTTCGGCCGCAACGCCGCGGACGTGCTGACCTCCCTGCAGCGGATGCAGGACTTCGGCGTCAACCTCATCTGCGTGGAGGACGGCATCGACTCCTCCAAGGACAGCGGCAAGCTGATGATTTCCGTTCTCTCCGCCGTCGCCGAGATTGAGCGCGAAAACATCCTCGTTCAGACGATGGAGGGCCGCAGGCAGAAGGCCCGCGAGGGCAAATGGAACGGCGGCTTTGCCCCCTACGGCTACAAGCTCGTGGACGGGCAGCTGCAGATTGCCGAGGAAGAGGCCGAGGTCATCCGCATCATCTATGACAAGTACATCCACACCACCATGGGCACCGCCAGAATCGCCAATTGGCTCAACGAGCACGGGTACAGCAAGGTCTGCCGTCACAACAACAAGCGGGAAGCCTTCACAGGCTCCTTCCTCATCGGCGTGCTCGACAATCCCGTGTACTGCGGCAAGCTGGCCTATGGGCGCAGGCACAATGAAAAGATCCCCGGCACCCGCAACCAGTACCACATCGTCAAGCAGAAGGACTATGCGCTCTACGACGGCATCCACGAGCCCATCATCTCCGAGGAGGACTGGCAGCTTGCGCAGAAGCAGCGCCAGCAGACCAACAAGCGCCAGCTCAAGACACACAGCCTTGACCACGAGCACGTCCTGTCCGGGCTGCTCAAGTGCCCCATCTGCGGCGGCGGCATGTACGGCAACGTGAACCGCAAGAAGAAGGGCGACGGAACCTATTACCGCGACTACTTCTACTACGCCTGCAAGCACCGCCTACATGTGGACGGCAAGCGCTGCGACTATCATCACCAATGGGGCGAGGAAATCATCGACGGCGCTGTGGAGGAGATCATCCACAAGCTGGTCAACACCCCCGCCTTTGAGCAGGGCATCCGCGAGAAGATCGGCGGCAAGCTGGACACCGCCGAGCTCGACACTGAGATGGAGACCCTGCGCAAGCAGCTCCGCCAGCTCACGGGTACCAAGGACAGGCTGGGCGAGCAGATCGACGCGCTCGATTTCGACGATCCGCATTACACCCGCAAGGCGCAGGACCTGCAGGAGCGGCAGAACAGGGTCTACGACCAGATCGCCTCCATCGAGGTCAGCATCGCTGAGGCGCAGACTCGCATGGACAACATCCGCCAGCACAGGATTTCCACCGACAACGTCTATCAGTTCCTGCTCTACTTCGACAAGCTGTACGACCAGTTCACCGATCTGGAGAAAAAGACCTTCATGAACAGCTTCATCGAGCGCGTGGAGATTTACCCGGAGCGCCAGAGCGACGGGCGCATCGTGAAGCGCATTGAGTTCCGTTTTCCCGTGTATTTCAAGGGCTCGGAGATCACTGGACTTGGTTGGGACGAAACGGATATGTCGGAGACGGTTGTCTCGTTGTCCAAACATATCGACTGAACCTCTTCCCCGTTGAGGAAAATCGGGAAGCAAAAGGTAATGGGTTTCAGAAATCGGCCGTCTTCCTGTCCTTTGTCGTAGATTTCCACACTTTCGACCAGGGTACGGATGCCCTGGACACGATGGTGAAGTGGTTCTGTATCCTGTTCAACAACCAGTTCACGCCGGATGAGGTCTACGATATGCCACCTACAACGAACTGATGAAGAACGGCTGGCGGATGAAGGAAATCGATGAGATGGACATGCTGGGCTTCCTGCGCCTGCGGGCATGGGATGCCACACGGGAGCAGG
>CAMKAE010000071.1 GCA_946410395.1 uncultured Clostridia bacterium | reverse complement strand
CAGCGGCAATTCCGAACAACAAAACCCACCGACCATCACAAAGGAGCATTCCATGAGCTTTGATCGCAAAACCAACAAGCCCCGCCGCAATGATTTCGGACCCGTGGGCAAACCCCGGAACACGGCCCGCCCGTGGGCGAGCGGCCCTGAGCTGAAAGGCCTGCCCAACCGGAAGAACACCGGCGGTGGGGCTGAAGGCGCAGTCTCTCCCAAAGAAAAGCCGGAAAGTGGGGAGAAGACCGCGAGTTACAAGGTCTACGAGCACAAAAGTGGAAGCTATGTGAAAGGCCGTCCCTACAACGGACGGCCCGGTGGGAATCGTGCGCCCTTCCGTGGGGATAACCGCCGCCCGGGTGGGACCGCGCCGGCAAAGGTGCGCCCCGGGGCCACCGACGGCATGCCCGCGCGGCGCATCGCGCTGGACGTGATCCGCAAGGTCACCGAGAACGGTGCCTACGCCACCCTGGCCCTGGACGAGAAGCTCCACGGCTGCACGCTGTCGGCGGCGGACCGGCGCTTTGCGGCCCGGCTGGTGTACGACACCCTGGACAACCTGCGCAAGATCGATTACGTCCTCGCGCAGGTCATGGCGAAGCCGGACACGGACATCCGGCTGATCAACGTGCTGCGGCTGGGGACCTGCCAGCTGATGCTGGACTACCGCGTGCCGGAGAACGCCGCGACGGACACTTCGGTGCGGCTGTGCAAGGAGATCGGCCTGGAAGGGCTGGCCGGGGTGTGCAACGGCATCCTGCGCAACCTGATCCGCAAAAAAGCGGAGCTGACCTGGCCGGATCCGGCCGCGGAGCCCCTCAAGGCCCTGGCGGTGGAGACCAGCGTGCCGGAGTGGCTGATCGAACGGCTGATGAGCGACTGGGGAGCGGAGACCGGTAAGGCGCTCGCGCGCTTCCGCAGCCGGGGAGATGGCCTGGTGCTGCGCCCCAACCTGCTGAAGCTCGACGACGCGGGCTTTGAGGAGCTGCTCTCCCACAAGGTGTGGGAGCGGGAGCCCGGAAAGCTGCCCCACGCGGTGCGGGTGAAGGGCATGATCGACATCACGGCCGACAAGGACTGGCAGAACGGCCTGTTCTCCATCCAGTCCGAGGGCTCGATGGCGGCCTGCCTGGCCCTGGCGCCCCAGCGGGGCTGGAAGGTGCTGGACGCCTGCTCCGCGCCGGGCGGCAAGGCCTGCCTGATCTGCGAGCTGATGGGGGACAGCGGCCGGGTGCAGGCCTGGGAGCTGCACCCCCACCGCACGGACCTGGTGGTGTCGCAGGTCAAACGCCTGCGGCTGGAAAACGTGCGCCCGATGACCCGGGACGCCGCCGTGCGCCGGCCCGACCTGGACGGCACCTTTGACGCGGTGCTGCTCGACGCCCCCTGCTCCGGCACGGGCGACATGGCGGAGAAGCCGGACATCAAGCTGCGCGTCACCCCGGAGCGGGTGCGGCAGCTGACGGCCCTGCAGGCGGAGCTGCTGGACAACGTGAGCCTGGCGGTCCGCCCCGGCGGCGTGCTGGTGTACGCCACCTGCTCCGTCCTGCGGGACGAGAACGACCGGCAGGTGACGGCCTTCCTGCAGCGCCACCCGGAGTTTGTGATCGAAAAGCTGCCCGAAACCATTCCCGCCTCCCTGCGGGAGCATGAGGAGACGGGCCTGCAGCTGATGCCCCACCGGGACGGCATCGGCGGGTTCTACCTCTGCCGGATGCGGAGGAAACGCGCATGAGCCGCGCCGAACTGACCGGCATGACCTGCGCGGAGCTGACGGCCTGGTGCAGGGAGAGGGACCTGCCGGCCTTCCGCGGCAAGCAGATCTTTCAGTGGATCCACCGCGGGGCGGACTTCCCGGAGATGGGCAACCTGCCCGCGGCCCTGCGGGAGCGGCTTGCGGCGGAGGCGACGGCCCAGCCGGTGAGCATCCGCACCCATCGGGTCAGCGCCCTGGACGGGACGGTGAAGTTCCTCTTCGCCCTGGCGGACGGCAACTGCGTGGAGGGCGTGCTGATGCGCTACCACCACGGCTGTACGCTGTGCATCTCCACCCAGGTGGGCTGCCGGATGGGCTGCGCGTTCTGCGCCTCCACCCTGGCGGGCTGCGTGCGGAACCTGACCCGCGGCGAGATGCTGGGGGAGATTCTCTGCGCCAACCGCTTCCTGCGGGAGCGGGAACCGGACACGAAGGTGCACAACGTGGTGCTGATGGGCAGCGGCGAGCCCCTTGACAATTATGAGGAAGTCACGGCCTTCCTGCGCCTGCTGCGGGAGCCGGAGGGCGTGAACATCGGCCTGCGCAACGTGAGCCTGTCCACCTGCGGCCTGGTGCCGCAGATGCGGCGCTTTGCGGAGGAAGACCTGCCGGTGACCCTGTCCGTGAGCCTTCATGCGCCCAACGACGCGGTGCGGCGGCAGCTGATGCCGGTGGCCAACCGCTGGAGCGTGGATGAAGTCCTGGCCGCCAGCCGTTATTATGTCGAAAAGACCGGCCGCCGGGTGATCTTCGAGTATGCCCTGGTGGACGGCGTCAACGCGGCCCCGGCCCAGGCGGCGGAGCTGGCCGGCCGGCTCCGGGGCCTGCAGTGCCATGTGAACCTGATACCCCTGAACGACGTTCCCGAGCGCGGCCTGAAGGGCGTGTCCGAGGCGGCGGTGCGCCGCTTCCTGGACACCCTGAGCGCGCACCATATCTCCGCCACCCGCCGCCGGGAGATGGGCGACGACATCGAAGGCGCCTGCGGGCAGCTGCGGCGGCGGGAGCTTGCGCAAGAACAAACCGATGGAGGTCAAGGATGAACAACCGTTTCCGGAAGAACAACAAGGACAGCCGGCGCGAGAAGAGCGGCGCCTCCGCGCCCGAGGCGGCGCAGGCCCCCGCGACGGGCTTTGCGGTGGTGTGCCGCACGGATATCGGCAAGGTGCGCCGCAGCAACCAGGACAGCGTGATCGAAGCCGGCGCGCTGGTGGGCGTGGCGGACGGCATGGGCGGACACCAGGGCGGCGAGACGGCCTCGGCCATGGCCCGGGACGCGCTCATGGACGCGCTCAGGGACAAGGCACCGGACGCCGAAAGCTTGGCGGCGGGCATCCGGGAGGCCAACGCCGCGGTCTTTGCACGGGCGGAGGCGGAGGATTCCCTGCGCGGCATGGGCACCACCATGACCGTGCTCTGGCTGGGTGCGCGCGAGGCCTTTGTCGGCCAGGTGGGGGACAGCCGCTGCTACCGCTATGCCGGCGGCGCGCTGACCCAGATCACCAACGACCACTCCATGGTCATGGAGATGGCCCGGGCCGGGATCATCACGGCGGAGGAGGCGGCCACGCATCCGATGCGGAACGTCATCACCCGGGCGGTGGGCACCGACCCGATGGTGGAGCCCGACCTGTTCGTGCTGCCCCGGGCGAAGGACGACCTCTGGCTGGTTTGCTCCGACGGCCTGCACGGCATGGTGAGCGACAAAGACATCGCGGCGGTCCTCGCCTCGAAGGACACGGATGAGAAGAAGGCGGACCGGCTGATGGCCGCGGCGCTGGAGAACGGCGGCCACGACAACATCAGCCTCGTGCTGCTGCGGGATCTGACCGGCGGGGAGGGCTGCGCATGAGCAACCGGATCCTCGCGGATCGTTATCAGCTGCTGGAGCAGATCGGCCAGGGCGGCATGGCCATCGTTTACCGCGCCCTGGACCTGCGTACCGGTCACTCCGTGGCGGTCAAGCTGCTGCGGCCCGATCTGGCCCAGAACATGGAGTATGTAAACCGCTTCCAGCGGGAAGCGCAGGCGGCCTCGAAGATGACCCACCACAACATCGTCAACCTGCTGGACGTGGGCATGGACGGCGAGAGCCGCTATCTGGTGATGGAGTATGTGCCGGGCAAGACCCTGAAGCAGCTGATCCAGGAGAACGGCAAGATTCCGCCGGACACCGCCATCTCGATCACCATCCGGATCCTCTCCGCCCTGCAGCACGCCCACGACAACGGCATCATTCACCGGGACATCAAGCCCCAGAACATCCTCGTGGACGAGACCGGCATCGTGAAGGTGGCGGACTTCGGCATCGCGCGCATCGCCAACACCCAGACGCTGACCCAGAGCGACATCGTCATGGGCTCCGTGCACTATTTCAGCCCCGAGCAGGCCAGCGGCCAGGGCACCGACATCCGCTCCGACATCTACTCCGTGGGCGTGGTGCTCTATGAGATGCTTACCGGCAGGCTGCCCTTCGACGGGGAGAATCAGGTGGCCATCGCTTACCAGCATCTGCACGCGACCCCGACGCCGATCACCGAACTGGCGCCGGAGGTCTCCCCGATGGTGGCCCATGTGTGCATGGTGGCCATGAGCAAAAAGCCCGGGAACCGCTACCAGAGCGCCCGGGAAATGGCCTCGGAGCTGCGCCTGGCTCAGGAGGGCAGCAACGAGGTGATGCAGCATCACCCGCTCGAGACGCGGACCTACCGCCAGCAGCGCCGGGAGGAAAAGCCCCGCGAGGAAACCGTCACCCAAACCGAGGGTCAGACGGGCAGGCGGAAGACCGTAAAGATCAATTGGGTCTGGTGGACGGCCACCACGGCGGTGCTGCTGATCATCGGCGTGACGGCTTGGCTGTGGCTCAGCGGCCTGCTGGGCGGCCAGAACAACACCGTGACGGTCCCGAACTTCGTGGGCAGAACCTGGGAGGACGCGGAAAAAACGGCCAGAGAGCAGGCGATCAGCTGTCTGCGGATCGAAGCCTATGATCCCCTGGTGCCCGAGGGCGTGATCGTCAGCCAGACCTCGCCGGAGGGAGAGAAGATCACGCGGGACACCGAGGTGACCCTGACCGTCTCGAAGGGCCCGCAGCCCAAGGTGCCCTACCTGACAGGCCTGGAACAGGCCGCGGCCCGGGACCGCTGCAACGAGGTGGGCCTGACGCCCTTTGTGAAAACTGAGATGAACCCCGACTACGGCAAGGACATCGTCTATGCCCAGGAGCCCACGGGCGGCAGCGCCATGCCGGAGGACGGGCGGATCACGCTGTTCGTCTCCACCGGCGTCACCACCGTGCCCAACACCCAGAACATGCCGGTGTATGCCGCCATCAAGGAGATTCGCGGCGCCGGGCTGCGGGTCAACGGCGACATCGTCCGCACGGAGACCGGGGACACGAGCCTCCACGGCACCGTGAACTACACCACGCCCTCGGCCATCCAGGTGGCGCAGGACACGGAGGTCGCGCTGAACATCTACGTCGTGCCCGACCTGTGCAAGCGTGCCAACGTGCAGCTGATGCTGCCCGACAGCGACGGCGAGATCCGGGTGCGGGTGACGCTGGAGCTCTATGAGGGAATGGAGATCGGCGTCTGGGACAACAGCTACACCGCGGACATGCCCCGGGAGCAGACCGTCTCGCTGGAGAGCTGGATCGGCGGAACCTTTGTCATGCGGGTCTATATCGACGGAGAACCGCGAGAGGAATACACGCAGGAGGTCACCCTGCAATGACGGCCATGCGCGAGGGCATCCTGGTCCGGGGGATCGGCAGCTTTTACACCGCCCTGGCCCCGGACGGCAGCCGGTATGAGCTGCACTGCAAGAAAAAGTTCCGCCGCCAGGGCCTGACGCCCATGGTGGGCGACCGGGTGCGCTTCACGCCCGGCACCGGCGAGGAGGAGGGCTGGGTGGAGGAGATCCTGCCCCGCGCCTCTGCCTTTGTCCGGCCGCCGGTGGCCAACGTGGAGACCATGCTGATCGTGCTCTGCCCGGAGCCCGCGCCGGACTTTCTGCTGGCGGAGCGGCTGCTGGTGGAGTGCCGGCGGCAGGGGATCCGTTCCCTGCTGGTGGCGGCCAAGTGCGATCAGGGGACGGACCTGGCGGACCGCCTCCGGGAGGAATACGCCGGGGCCGAGGCGGAGGTCCTTCCGGTCTGTGCCCTGACGGGGGAGGGCCTCGACGCTCTGCGCGAGCGCATGCGGGGCAGCGTCTGCTGCCTGGCGGGCCAGAGCGGCGTGGGGAAGTCCACCCTGCTCGGCGCCCTCACCGGCATTGACCTGGAGACCGGGGAGATCAGCCGGAAGATCGCCCGGGGCAAAAACACCACCCGGCGGGCGGAACTGCTGGTGGCGGGCGACCTGCGGGTTTTCGACACCGCGGGCTTCAGCCTGCTGGCCCTGTCCGGCCGCATGGAGCCGGAGAGCCTCCGGCTGTACTATCCGGAGTTCGCGCCCTATGAGGGCACCTGCCGCTTTGAACCCTGCCTGCACGACCGGGAGCCCGGCTGCGCGGTGACCGCCGCGGTCCGCGAGGGGGTCGTTCCCGCGGTGCGTCAAGCGCGCTACCGCCAGCTGCTGGCGGAAGTCCGGGAAACCTGGGAGGCGCGCTATGACTGAACCGAATCTCAAGTAAAAAGAACAAGTCAAGCAACGGTACACACCCGAAGGTCCAGGGCGATCGGAAAGCCCTGGGCGCGGTCCGCAGACCGCGAAACCCGTTTGCTGCTGTATAAGCTTCTTAACCGAGATCAGCATGACCCGCCATGAAGCGCCAAAGGGGGAGAGAGAGATGCTGCTGATTGCGCCGTCGATTCTGGCCGCCGACCCGCTGAACCTGGAGCGGGAAACCATCCGCATGAGCGCCGCAGGCTGCGACTGGCTCCATGTGGACGTGATGGACGCGCACTTTGTGCCGAACCTGTCCTTCAGCCCGCAGACCGTCCGGTCGCTGCACAGGCGCTTTCCGGACCTGCCCCTGGACGTGCACCTGATGATGGACAACCCGGGCTGCTACCTGAAGGCCTTTGCCGACGCCGGCGCGGATGGCATCACCGTCCACGCGGAGGTGCCCGGGGATCCCTACACGCTGCTGCACAGCATCCGGGACCTGGGCTGCAGGCCGGGCCTGTCCCTGCGTCCCGGCACCCCGGTGTCGCAGGTGCGGGATCTGCTGCCGCTGTGCGACCTGGTGCTGGTGATGACCGTGGAGCCGGGCTTCGGCGGCCAGAGCTTCATGGCGGACATGCTGCCCAAGCTGGATGCCCTGCGGGCGGCGGGCTACGCGGGCCTGATCGAGGCCGATGGCGGTCTGGACCCGGACACGGTTCCCCTGCTGCTGGCCCACGGCCTGGACGTGGCCGTGGTGGGCACCGCGCTGTTCCACAGCATCCATCCGCGGGAGATGATGGACGGGATGCGGAAGGCCTCGCAGAACAGGGGCTGAGGGTAGCTTTTGCACACTCTTTGCGGTATATCTGCATATAAACCATGCTTATCTGCATATATTTCGGCGATTTATATGCAGATAAGCTGTCATAATCTCCGGTTCTGAAAATAGATATGAATCGGTAGGCTTGTGAGAACAAGACAAGGCTGACACGATACTTGAATCATTGAACAGGAGGATACCCCCATGACCGCGATCTCATCCCAATCTGACCGGATCCGCTACACCGGCCGCATCGACCACCAACCCGACGGCGCGCACTTCTACTGGCCGGGCTCCTATGCCGCGGTGCGCTTTACCGGCACGACGCTCTCCTGCGAGATCACCGCGAACGTGGTCTGGGGCACGGTGTGCCTGGGGCTGATCGTGGACGGACGGCTGTCCCGGGTGCCGCTGAACAAGGAGAACAACGGCAAAAAGATGACCTTCCCGCTGGGCGAGTGGCTGGAGCCGGATCAGGTGCACGAGGTCATGCTGTTCAAGCAGATGGACTGCTCCAACAGCTATGTGCTGCACGGCTTCACCACCGACGGCGCCTTCTGCGAGCCCCCGGAAAAGGAGAAGACGCGGCTGGAGTTCTACGGCGACAGCGTCACGGCCGGGGCCTGCGTGGAGGCTGTCGATTACGTGGGCCGCACGGACCCGTCCTCCAACGATTCGAGCTATGACAACGCCTGGTGGGCCTACAGCTGGCAGACGGCCCGCCTGCTGAACGCCGAGTGCCACCTCACGGCCCAGGGCGGCATCGCGGTGCTGCCCCACACCGGCTATTTCCACTATCCCGCCCAGATCGGCATGGACGAGACCTGGGACCGGCTATGCTACTTCCCGGAGGCCGGGGCATACACCAAGTGGGACTTCTCCCGCTTCATTCCGCACGCCGTGGTCTTCGCGCTCGGGCAGAACGATCACCACAACGCCCTGACCGAGCAGGACGACCTCAAGTGCGAGGGTGAGCACAAGGCCCTGTGGAAGAGCGAGTACAAGAAGATCGCGCGGGGCGTGATGGCGCACTACCCCGCTAGGACGCCCTTCGTGTTCATCACCACGCTGATCCGCCACGAGCGGGAGTGGGACGAAGCCATCACGGAGATCGTGGCGGAGCTGAAGGCCGAGGGCTTCAACGCCCACCAGTATCTCTTCCGCCGCAACGGCGACGGCACCAACGGCCACCCCCGCATCCCCGAGCAGACCGAGATGGCGGAGGAGCTGGCGGCGTTCCTGAAAACGGTGATGTGAGGATCGGACCGGGCATCATGAGAAAAGCGATATTCATTCTGCTGACGGCGTTGCTGACGCTGCTGTGCGCGGCCGCGCTGGCCGACGGCGCGGTCGTCATCAGCGAAGTCATGGCCTCCAACGGCACCTACACGGGCGGGAAGGCCTATGACTGGGTAGAGCTGCACAACACCTCCGGCAAGAGCGTGGACCTCTCCGGCTGGTCGCTGACGGACAACGCGAAAAAGCCGGGGAAGTTCGTCTTCCCCGCCGGCACAAAGGTGAAAAAGGACGGCTATGTGCTGGTGTACTGCACCGGGGACGCGTCCCTGAAGCCGGGCAGCGGCGCGACGTTTTACGCGCCGTTCAAGCTCTCCGCCTCCGGGGACGACGTCTGCCTCTTCGACGCGGACGGAAACGCCGCGGACAGCGTGACATTCGGGGCGCAGTACGGCAACATCAGCTGGGGCATCCCGGCCGGGGGCGGGGAGCCCGGGTATTTCCCCGCCGGCACGCCCGGAAAGAAGAACGGGAAAACCGTGTATCAGAGCCGGGCGGCCGCGCCGGTGATCGGGACGCCCGGCGGCTTTTACACAGGCAGCGTCACGGTTCTGGCCCACGCGGAGGACGGTGACACCCTGCGCTATACCACCGACGGCACGACCCCGACGGCCAAGTCGAAGGCCTTTCCGGAGAAGGGGCTGACGCTGAAGAAGACCACACCCCTGCGCGTGGCGGCCTTCCGCGGCGACGCGGTGCCCTCCGCGCCTGTCAGCGCGACCTACTTCATCGGCGAGGACCTGCCCGTGGCCGTGGTCAGCCTCACCACGGACCCGGACTACATGTTCTCGAAGAAAAACGGCGCCCTGGTCAAGGGCACCGGCAGCGTGCCGAACTACGACAAGCCCTACGAGTACCCGGTGAACATCGAGTACTTCGACGAGGACGGCGCCTGCGTCATCAACCAGATGGGCACCTTCACGGCCTCGGGGCACAGCGCCCGCCAGAACCCGCAGAAGTCCATCGCCCTGCACGCCCGGAAGGCCTTCGGGCCCGAGTATTTCGACTTCAACCCCTTCCCGCACCGGGATTACACGCGCTACAAGGCCATCCTCCTGCGCTCCACCAACTCCGACGCCTTCTCCGAGCGCCTGCGGGACGTGGTGTTCTCCTCCCTGGCGGAGGACCTGGACCTCTGCTACCAGGACGCCCGGCCCATCGTGGTGTTCATCAACGGGCAATACTGGGGCCATTACAACCTGCGGGAGAAGATCAACAAGCATATGGTGGCGCAGTGGGAGAGCATCGATCTGGCGGACGAGGAGACGGTGGACGCGATCGACGTGCTGGCCCGCACCGGCTCGGACGACTATGTGCAGAACGGGTCCAACGC
>CAMKAE010000070.1 GCA_946410395.1 uncultured Clostridia bacterium | reverse complement strand
CCGCAGCACGCGGCCCGGCCAGTCCGCCATCAGGACCCGGTCGTGGGTCACGCAGAGCACCGCGCCCGGAAAGGCCGTGAGCAGCTCCCGCATCACGGGCGCGGAGAGGGGCGACAGGTTCCGGGTCGGCTCATCCATCATCAGCAGCTCCGGCTTCGCGAGCATCAGGCGCATCAGCAGGACCTTGGCCTTCTGTCCGCCGGAAAGCCCCCGGATGGGGTGGGTGATCTCGTCCTGGGTCAGCTTCATGGCCCCCAGGGCGGTGCGGATCCAGGTCCGCTGCTCCTTTTCCCCGGAGACGTGCAGAAAGTCCAGCGGCGTCTGTTCCGGGTCCAGCACATCCTCGTAGCGCTGGGGCATCACCCCGACGGCGATGCGGCCCTCCGCGCGCAGCTGCGCCTCCGCCGCCCGCAGAAGCGTGGTCTTGCCGCAGCCGTTGGGGCCGGTGATCAGCACCTTTTCCGGGCCGCGCAGGCGCAGGGACACATTCCGCGCCAGCACCCGGTCCTCCGCCCGCAGCTCCGGCAGGGACAGACTCAGCAGGGTGCGGCCCGCGGGCTGGGGCGGCACGTCGTGAAAGGCCGCGAACATCGCGTACTCCTCCCAGGGGCGCTCCGTGTCCTCCCGCTTCTCGCGCTCATAGCGGTGCTCCAGGCTCTTCACGGCCTTCATTTTCTTTTTCAGCAGCCGCCCGCCGTGGGGATCCTGGCGGGAAATGTTGGCCTGGGCGCGGTCCACCGCCTCCTCGATGCGGCGGAACTTCTCCTCCCGGATGCGGTTTTCCCGCTGCTCGGCCTGCCACTGGCTCTCCTGGCGGTCCAGGCGGTCCCGCCGGTCGGAGACATACGCCGCGTAGGGGGTCCGGGCCCAGGTCCAGCGGGGCTCCGAGCGCCCCCGGAGGGACTCCAGGTGCAGCACCTGGGTGGCCGTCGCCCGCAGCAGGGCCTCGTCATGGCTCACATAGAGCACCGGCAGAGCGCAGCCCAGCAGGAAGCGCTCCAGCGCCGTGATGGCCTCCAGGTCCAGGTCGTTGCCCGGCTCGTCGAGGATCAGCATGGACGGCTTGCCGCACAGGAGCAGGAGCAGCCGCAGCTTCACCTTCTCGCCGCCGGAGAGCAGGCCGAAGGGCGTCTCGGCCCAGCACAGGGCCGCGTCCAGGGACAGGGAACGGCACAGGCGGTTCAGCTCCCCGGGCTCGGTCTGGGCAAAGCCGGGGTCCGCCAGGCACAGGCTGTAGACCGGGGTCTGCGCCAGGGCGGGCGGGGCCTCCTGGGGCAGATAGGCCGGCGTCTCCCCGGCGAAGGACACACTACCCTCCACCGCAGCCCAGCCGGACAGGGCCTCCGGGTCGCAGAGCGCCTTGAGCAGGGCGGACTTGCCGTCCCCCTCCTCCCCGATCACCGCCAGGCGCTCCGAGCCGGCCAGGGTAAAGGACAGGTCGCGGATCAGCACGCGCAGGTCCGCGCTGTGGGTCAGGGTCAGATGATCGACTCTCAGCAAACAGAACACCTCCCAAAACGGGCGACACACAAAAAGCGGGAGACACGCATCCCGGATTTTTGACGCCCGAAACAAGCCGCAGCCGCGGCAATCTCACGCATCAAAATCCGTTATTTGCGCATCCTCCCGCCCCTTTCGTGCTGTGTTCATCCGCAGTATAGCACGGGCGCGGCCTTCTGTCAATCCGCCCGGCGCAAATCAAGGCGCCGTGCGGGTTTGTTCGTCTTTGGCAAACGTTCGCCCTTTGACAGCGCGCCCTTATCCACAGCCCTTCGAAAGGGGAACAGATGAACCTGTGGATAAATTCTCCCCGCCTGAGGAACCGCGGTCCGGTCTGCCGCGAGTCCTTTTGCCGTCTGTTTTTCCGCCCCGGATCACCGGAAGGGCGAACCCGGTCTGTCCGCCGGGTTGTCCACAGGCTTGTCCACATTTCCGTCAAAAAGCCCGGTTTGCCGTCTCAAACCGTGCACAGGTTTTCCACAGGCAATCCGGGGCTTATTTCCGAACGATTTTTGTGTTTATCTATAAATTGTTCGTGTGGTTTCCGGGCGGAAAATCAACCGCCGAAGGCATCCTGCTCGCTGTTGGGGCTCGCGCGCTTCTCGATGTCGGGCATGCGGCGCTCGAGGGCGGCCCGGGAGATCTCGATGTCCTCCTCCGCCTCCCAGGCGTGGGTGCAGCCCACGGTGACCATGTCGCAGTCCCGGATGGTGTTCCAGACGAAGTTCAGGCCCACGAAGGGCGTAGTGCGGCCCGCGGCCATGGGCTTGATGGTCATGACAGGCTTCTTGGCGCTGTGGATGATGGCGGCGACGGTCTCGATCTCCACCTGCATCATGAAGCCCATGCAGTTGTAGATCTGGATGTAGGTCTCCACGTCGTAGCCGTTCTCGTCGGAGTAGACGATGAGCTCGGGCATGTGGGCGGAGAGGCCGGGGATCATGCCCTCCTGCCGGATCATGTCGGTGTAGTCGTCCAGGCGGACGATCTGGTGCTTGTTCTTGTTGACCAGCTGCTCGGCGCTGGAGTGGTGCAGCAGGCAGAACTGCGCGCCGCAGACCTTGCTGCGGTGGATGGTCTCCCGGGCCTGACGGCGGCCCTCCGCCGTGTCGTCCACGTTGATGATCGGCGTGTCGATGAGGATCAGCTTTTTGCCGGTGGCGTCCATGGCGGCCTGCACGGCCTCCTGCATGACCCGCTCCTGCTGCAGCGGGCCCATGATGGTGTCCACCCCCTGATCCAGGAATGCCCTGAGCATCGGGACCGCCGATGCGCCGTCGGGAAAGCGTCCCTTGATCTGGCGGTCCGCCGCCGGGCTGCGGTGGCTCCACCCCAGGAGCCAGTTGGTGCCGATGATCATGCGCGAAAGGGAACCCCCCGCCACCGTGGTGCGCGGAAACAGCGCGTTGTCCATGGAAAGCCCTCCTGTTCTGTTGTGCTGCTTTCATTATACCCGGAATCCCCTGCGCGTCAAGCAAAACCCGGGGACCGCGAAGATCCCCGGGCTTGGGTTGGCAAGGTATATGCTTTATTCCGCTTCGCACAGGGTGAGGACCTGCTGCCGCATCAGTGTGCAGATGACCTCCGCCACGGTGCCGGGATCGTCGGGGTAGAAGGCCCCGAGCAGTTCCGTGCGCGCGGCGATCCAGCGGTCGAAGGCCAGGCTCCCGCCGACGACGGCCTGCCGGTGTTCCTCGTCCGCGGCGGTATAGGCCGCGTTGGCGGTCCGGTTCAGCTCGGTGCGCCACAGCCGCTGCGCCCGGGCGAAGACGTCGGCGTACTGGGCCCGGGTGACGGACTTGTCCAGCATGGCGTTCACCGCGGCCTGGCCCTCGGCGAGGGACGCGCAGAGGCGCTCGTTGATCTGCACCTTGTCGCTGCCGTCCTGAACAACCTCCAGGCCGCAGGCGCAGGGCATGCCGGCGATCATCACGGACGGCACGGCGGACAGGCGGCCGAAGATGCGGCTGTCCGGGCGGGCTTCCGGCGCCCTGCCGGAGAGGTAGCACAGCTCCGCGCACTGGCGCATGAGCCACTCGGCCGCGGTGCGGGCGGCGGCGACGGGATCATCCGGATAGCGCAGGGCCAGCCGGTCGCCCATGCTCTGCGCAAAGGCATCCAGCGCCGCACGATCGGTCCAGACGGCCACACGCGCGCGCCCGCCGGCCCGGTCCGCCAGCTCGCTGTAGAGGCCATGGATCTCTTCCAGCCACAGCGCGCCGATGGCCTGCCAGGCGGCCGCCTGCTCCTCCGGCGTCTGCGCGGTGGCCAGCAGCTCGGCCGCCGCGGCCTCGGTCTGCGCGTGATCGCCGCACAGGTCCAGGTCATACCAGGCGCTGTTGTCGCCCGCGGCCTTGATGGTCGTGACGCAGACCTCGTCCCGGCCGGGCTTCCGATCGGGCGGCGGCGGCGGATCCTCGCCCCAGGTGGGGCTCTCGACGATGTTGGAGGTCTTCGCGTTGCCGGGGATCTCCCGGGTGTCGTAGTAGACCATCGCGGCGTTGATCACCCACTCGTACCACACATCCTGTTCCGTGACGGTCCACTGGAACGGGTAGGTCTTGCTCTCGCCGGGAAGCAGCTCCGCGATGATGCCCAGATAGCGCGGGCCGTCCGGCGCCAGGTCGTAGACCTCGACGTTGTACAGGATCTCATGGCCGTCGTTGGTGATCGTGATGGTGTAGGTGATGACCTCATCCTTCTGGTAGCCGCGGGGATCCTTCGGATCGTTGGTCACTTCCTTGAAAATGTACAGGCTGGCGCTGCTCTCGGGCGGGATGCCCGTGGGGATGGTGACGCTGTCGGAGCGCGCGTACACGTTGCCGCCGGCATCCTTGCCGGTGACGGTGACGGTGTTGGTCACCGAGCCGTTCCAGGCATCCATATTCGTGATCGTGTAAGTGAAATACAGGTCGTCGATCTGGCCGGGGGCCATCGTGTCATAGTGGACCGTATCGCCGGTCAGCGGATCCGTCAGGTTCACATCGTACAGCTCGGCGTCCGAGGTGTTCTCCAGGTAGATGTAGAAGGTGACGGGATCGTTCTCCCGGAAATAGCCCCCGGCCGGAACGGCGGTCAGGCATTCCTTGATCAGGTCGGAGCCGTAGACCTTCTTGTCCGGGATCTCCGCGGTGGGCACGATGCAGTCGGTCCACGCACGCTGCTCCTCCCCGGTGACCGGGCAGATCCAGACAGCGTTGGCCACGTTGCGCACATAGCCGGCATCCACGTCCGGGCCGGTCACCGTGTACTGGAACGACACGGTGCGGCTCTCGTCGGGCTGCAGGTCACTCAGGATCACGTCCGCCTCGCTGCCGATCAGGTCGTCATGGACCAGCAGGGAGGGGATGGCCGTCTCGGAGATGTTGGTGACGGTCACGTCGTAGGTGACGGTCTCGCCCTCCACATAGCCGCCCAGGTTCAGGGAGTGGCTGGTCTCGGTCTTGGTGACAGACACCTCGGTGGGGTCCGGGGTCCAGGGGGGCATCTCGCCCACCGGGTGCGCCAGGTTCACCACGTTGGAGGCCACAGGCCCTGCCTCGCTGTCGCCGTTCACGGAAAAGCTGATGTTCAGCTTTCCGTCCGTCTCCTGGGCCTCATCAAAGACATAGCCCGCGCTCATGCCGGTATGCTCCCCGGGGAAGAGCAGCAAGCCCAGCGCGGTGAGATCCGCGTAGTTCGGGTCCCCCTCGGCCTCCTGCCGGACCTCCTCGATCAGGACCGGCACCTTGCCGGTGTTGCAGACGTCCAGCACATAGCCGATCAGGTCGGTTTTGCCGTCAAAGTTGAACCAGAAGGGCTCCGGGTTCAGGCAGGTGACCGTCAGCGTCAGTTCCGCCTTTTCGGGCTCCGGCACCGGCTCCCCGTCCAGGGGGATGTTCACCGTCACGGTGTTGGAGTACACATAGGGCGGCAGATTGTCCTCCTTCTCGTTGGCGATCAGGAAGACCTTCCGCTCCACCTTGCCCTCGGCCGCGTCGCCCGGCATCACCCGGATGAGCAGCCTGAAGGTGTCGTATTCGCCCGCCCAGTACTTGGTGCCCTCGACAGCGGTCGAGAAGTTCGACCAATCATAGTCCGAGACGGTCGCGCCGTTGGGCGTGTCCACGGTGAGGGCCTGGACGATCAGCGTCGTGTCGCCCACGTTGGTCAGCGTCAGGTCCGTGTAGACCCAGTCGCCGGCGGCCTTGCCCGCGCCGGAGCCGTCCGCATTGGTCAGCGCCAGGGCCGGGCCCGTGTCGGACGAGCCCGCCACCGCGACATTCACCGTCACGGTGTTGGAGGTGACGGATGTGCTGCCGTCGGCGGTCAGGCCGTGGGCCGTCCAGCGCAGGGTAAACGTGGTCCCCGCGTCCTCCGGCCGGATCTTGTAGTTCCAGCCGCCGTTGGTCGAATAGTCGCCGATGGCCAGATCAACTTTGCCGCCTTCGCTTTTGAAGGAGGCCCGGTCATCCTCAAACACGGTATAGCATTCCACCAGGTCCGCCGTGCCGTTGTTGATCATCGTCGAATCGAAACTCAGGGTGTCGTCCACCTCATAGACGGCCTTGGGCGTCCCCTGCTGGGTCACGGTGAGCCCCAGGGAGGGCATTGCGGCTCCGTCCACGACCTTCGCAGTGGGCGCTGCCTCCGCATAGCAGTCCCAGAGGTTGCCCTCGCCGGGGTCGTAGGCGTAGTCCACCGCCGCAAAACGGCTGAGGGTGCTGTTGGGATAGGTCGCCTCCGTTTTCTCGCCGGTCTCCGGGTTCACGTGGAACCCGTCCTGGAACATCGCGGCACTGACCTTCTCGTCCACGTGCCACTGATACACCTCGTCCGGGGCCAGCGTGGCGGGCAGCGGCACCCCTTCCGCGTCGCCCTCCTGGCTCACCAGGGTCAGCGGCACGTCGCCGGTATTGGTCAGGATATAGATGACCGTCATGTCCTCGCCCACATAGTACATGTACCGGTCAAGGATGCCGGTCAGCTTGATGTCCGCCGTGGGCGGGGCCTCGTCCTTCTCGCTCAGCTTCGGAATGGACCGCTCCTCCACATGGCTGGGATCGCGCCGGCAAACGCGGCGCTCCAGGCCCTCCGCCTCGGCTGTGGGCTGGGTCACCACCTCCCATTCACCCCAGTCATGGCCCAGCGGCTCCACGTCAAAGTACCACTTGTGGGTGTGGTCGCGCCGGCAGTAGCGCACGTCGCGGCCGGGCTCGGTGCAGGTGGCGGGGATGTCCGTCTCCATCGGGCCGTAGTCGTGCCCGAGCGGGCCTGTCTGCTCCCGCCTGATTTCACCGCACTTTGTACACGTGTAGACGATCACACCGCCCTCATAGCAGGTGGCCGTGGTGCCGGTCCGTTTCCAGTTGTGATCGCAGGTCCCGGTCGGGTCTGTCGCCGTTGCCGCCAGCGCAGCCGGCAGCGCGCCCGCCGCCAGGATCAGCGAAAGCAGCAGCGCAAGCCATTTCCTTCCTCTCATGGTGATGCCTCCTTCCTCGCCGTCGGGTTGTATTCACTTTTCCGTCGTCACGTCAATGGGTGCTTCTCTCCTGTTTGAAAATTATACCATAGGTTGAACCTTCTGTCTATGCAGAATTTGTCAACATTTGGAATCCATTGCATAAAAGAGGGCTTTCGCCCTCTCCTTCATTCTGTTTTTGTGTCCGCCCATGGCTGCTCATAGCTCATGGCGCGCTCGGAGTCGCCCACGCCGGCCGTGGTCGGGTCCACGATCACGCCCAGCAGGCCCAGCAGGGTGAGGATGTCCGCGGCGATCTCCAGGACGAAATCCTGGGAGAAAGGCGGAATCACCCCGCAGGCGTCGAGGATGCGGAAGACGAGGCCCACCACCAGGGAGATGATGGCCCAGAGGGTGGTCTTATTCTGCAAGCGCAGTTTCCAGTTAATCATGATGGTATCCCCCTTCCACTGCCGGCAGCGCCAGCGTCTGCTCCACGAGTGTCTTCATGCCGCCGTTGCCGCCCAGGCCGGTGTAGGCCCCGAACATGTCGGAGATGGTGCCGCGCTTCACGGCTCCGCACCATCCGTCCCGCTGGCAGCGTTCGCACTCTTTCTCCAGGTTGACCTTCAGCAGGGCCTTCATACCGTCCCGCAGTGCGCGGTTTTCATCCTGCTCTTTTTTGATGCGGGTGCTCAGCCGCTTGCCCATCCAGGCCAGCGCCGCGGCCAGCAGGCCGAACACCCATTCCACCCAGTATTTTGTGATCCACTCCGGCATTGTTATCGACTCTCCTTCTCCGCTTCCGCAAGCGGGCAAATCTCGAGGATCTTCCGGTACTTCGCCCAGGTCACCCCGGACACCGTCACGCGGTAGGTCACTTCGTCAGGTTCCACCGTAGGGGCGCCGCTTGCTGCGCCCCCGTCCCCCGGCGCCGCCGGCATCTGCGCCTCCGCGACGGCCAGCGCCTTCCAGGTCTTCGGGCCGCACACGCCGTCCGGGTCGAGCTTCGCGTCGGTCTGGAAGGCCACCAGGGCGTTGAAGGTTTTCGTGCCGAAGATCCCGTCCACGGTGCACGGGTTGTAGCCCAGGCGGGTGAGGATCTGCTGCAGCTCCGTCACGTCGGCGCCGCGGCTGCCCCTGCGCAGGGTCGGCTTGATGGTGTCCTCCGGGATCTCCCCCTCTCCGTACAGTCCCGCGGGGATGCCGTAGTGCGTCCAGCCGGACAGGCCCACGGAGCGGACGTTCACGGAGCAGTCCATCACCACGCCGCCGCCCAGGTGCATCCCGGTGTGCTCCATCTTGCCGTCCTTCTGGCGGAACAGGCAGCAGACCACGTCGGGCATCCCGTCGGCGATCCGCCCGCGGCAGGCCCAGTTGGCGGTGGTGTTGAATTGCGATGTCGCGCCCTGGCCGGCGATGTCGAGACCGACCTGCCGGAGCAGCCATGCCGTGAAGCCGCGGCAGTCGAACATTCGCACGCCGATGCCCCAGGGGCAGTCGGAGCAGCTGCGGCCGTTGAGCGCCGGGCACTTCGATGTGATGGTCGGGTGATCCGCCCGCGCACGGCGCTTGCGGTTCGCCGGGGTGCATTCCTCGCCCCAGGCGCCGAAGACATACGGCCAGCCGATGCAGGCCAGGGCGAGCTGCCGGATGATCTCCGGCCGCGCCGCGCCCTCGGTCAGCATGGTCTGTTTGATCGTTTCGACCTGTTCCAGGTTATTCATCCGCATTCCCTTTCCTCATTTACCGAATTGCGATGCAGGCATTCATCAATTCAGCAGCGCCAGCAGCTGTTTCAGCTGCGCCGCCGTGACCGTCGCCTCGTCGGTTGTGCCATTGCCGAGCGTCAGGCTTCCCGCCAGCGCCTCGTTGCCGTTCCAGTCGAGCGTCCGGGCGTTGCTCCGGGCCTCGTCCGCGGTGCCGTTGCCCGCGATCTCCAGGTAGGTGCCGTTCGCGTCCTCGACGTTGTACTTGCCCACAGCGTGCTGATAGTCGCCGCTGGCAATCGTGCCGAAGCCCTCCGCATGGCTGTAGTCGCCGCTGGCGAACGTGCCGTAGCCCTCCGCGTGGGCAACCTGACCATCTGCGGTGGTAAGCTGGCCCTCCGCATGGCTGGCCCTTCCGCTTGCGGTCGTGCCCACACCCGTCGCCACAGCGCCATTCGCAGCCGCGCTCGTGCCGACACCGGCCTGCAGCTTGCCGGTGGCCGGGAAGTGCTCATCCATCGCGGCCTGCAGCTCGGCCTCGCTCACCGCGCCGATGTTCGTGCGGGCCTGAGTCTTCTCCGCGTCTGTCTTGCCGGTCTGCTCGGCGTAGCTGACAATGTTGGTCGCCTGGGCGAGCGCGGACTGAGCGTCCGCGGCGGCCTGGGTGGCGGTCTCGGACGCGGCGTTGACCTGGGCGACCAGGGTGTCGATGGTGATGATCACCTCGCCGCCGTCCACGATCTGGTCGGAGTTGGTGCGGTTGACGGTGAGGGACGCCTGCAGCACGGTGGTGTTGACGGTCTCGCCCTCGGAGAGCATGATGCTCAGCAGCAGCCGGCCCGGAATATTCAGCGCGGTCTGCGGGACGGTGACGGTGCAGGGCGTTGCCATGTAGGCGTTGCCGCGGGCGTCTGTGACCTGTTCGAGGGCTGCGCCCTTCTCGCCGATGAGCTCCACGGTGGCGCCGTCGGGGCGCAGGGCGTGGCCGGTGACCGTGCCGGCCATGACTTCCGCCGGTACTTCCGCGCGGGAATCGTACACCAGCGCGGTGAGGATGAAGCTCTGATGGTCCTTGAGGGCCAACTGATGGGGCAGCGGCTCCGCGTGCGGAGCTCTCGCCAGGTCCACCGGGATCCGGGTGTGGAATTGTGCCATGTTCTTGTCCTCCTT
>CAMKAE010000069.1 GCA_946410395.1 uncultured Clostridia bacterium | reverse complement strand
CCGCAGGTCGGCCGCCACCTCTTCCAGCACGCGGCGCTGGGCGCCGGTCGGCGGAAAGGGCATTGCGCGCCAGAAAGCGTCCGCGGCGTCAGCGGCGATCGGCAGCGGATTGCCCGCCTCATGGTGTCCCCGCGCCTGTCCCAGCATCGCCTGGTACATCAGCATCTGCTCAAAGGCGATCCGCCTCCGGGCGATCTGCAGGGATTCAAAGCTGTCCGGAAAATGCGCCTGGCGGATGGCAAAGTTCAACTCGCACAGCTGGTGCCGCAGGCGAAGCGAGCCGGGCAGGGTCTCCGGGCAGCAGACTTCGGTCTCGCCGAGGGCGATGCGGACCATGTCCCGGAAGTTCTTGGCGGGAATCCCCTTCACCGCGCGGTAAACCGGGAGGATCTCTTTCTCCCGCACCACTGCTGCGTTCTGAAAGGAGTGCCGACCGCCTTTCTCGGCGAAGCGCCCGAAGAGCATCACGGGCTCGCCCACGGGCAGCTGCTGCATCATCCAGGGCTGGTTGAACCAGACCAGGCCGACGCTGCCGCTCTCGTCGTAAAGGCGCGCCGTCACGCGCGTCAGCCCGCCGAAGCGGTTGATCTTCGGCGCCTCCCGGACGATCCCGCAGATCATGGCGTCCCCGGGGATCAGCGCACGGCAAGGCACCGGATGAGTCCTGTCCTCATACCGCACGGGCATGGTATATAACAAATCGCGCAATGAACGGATGCCCACTGCGCGCAATGCTTCCAGCCTTGTCGGACCGATGCCCTTGATGGCTGACAATTCCATCTCATTCCACCGAAATCAGGTAATAGTACAGCGGCTGGCCGCCGGCGAGGCATTCCACGTCGCAGTCCGGCCACTCCTCGGCAATCCCGTCGGCAAAGGTTTTCGCGTCCTCCTCCTTGACATCGCTGCCGTAATAAACAGTGATCAGCTCGTCGTCGTCGGTCTTGACGCTGTGGATCACCTGGGACAGGACATCCGGCAGATCGGTGCCCGAGCAGCAGATCTGCCCGTTGTTCAGGCCGATGTAGTCGCCCTGGTGAATGGTCACGCCGTTGTTCTCGCTGTCGCGGACCGCATAGGTCACCGTGGCGGTTTTCACGTGCTCGGAAGCCTCGGTCATGCGGCGTGTGTTCTCCTCCGCATCCACATCGGGCTGGAAGGCCACGGCGGCGGCAATGCCCATGGCCACGTTCTTGGTGGGGATCACGCAGACCTTGCAGCTGGCCAGCTCAGCGGCCTGCTGAGCCGCCAGGATGACGTTGCCGTTGTTCGGGAAGACGAAAACCGTCTCCGCCCGTACATGGTTGACCGCCTGGAGAATGTCGTCGATGGAGGGATTCATGGTCTGGCCGCCCTCGACGATGATGTCCACGGACAGGTCCTTGAAGATGTTGGTGAAGCCGCTGCCCAGGGAAACCGCAACCATGCCGTACGGTTTGGCCGGCGCGTCCGAATCAGCCTCGTTCTGCGCTTCTTCCTGCGCGGGCGCTTCCTTGGCTCTGCGCGCGGCGGCGATGTTCTCCACTTCCACGGCGGTCAGCTCGCCGAGCTCCAGGCCGAACTCCAGCACGCTGCCGGGGTTGTTGGTGTGCACATGGATCCGGTAGGGCGCGGCTTCGCCATCGACGTTGACCATGTTGCCGATGCGGTTGAGCCGGCGGCGGAGCGAGACAACATCTCCCTCGGTGCAGTCCTCCTGGAGGTGGTCCAGGGTGTAGGCCACATGGTAGGCATAGGTCAGGTCGGTGATGGCGTCGTGGTCGTCGCGGAAGACGCCGTCCTCGCCCACCGTGCGCTGGATCAGGTCCTCGATGGACTCGCCGCGCAGCACGGCCGCAAAGCCCGTGCAGATGTACAGCAGGCCCTTGCCGCCGGAGTCCACCACACCCGCCTGCTTGAGCGCGGGGAGCATCTCCGGGGTCTTCTTGAGGATCTCGCTGCCCGAGGACAGGATGACCGTAAACAGTGCATCGTAATCATCGGGTGCCTTGGCCGCCTGAATCATTGCGTGTTCGGCCATGACGCGGGCCACGGTGAGGATTGTACCCTCCTTGGGCTTCATGACCGCCTTGTAGGCGAGGTCGGAGCCGGCCTTCATGGCGGCGGCAAACTGGGTCGGGTTGATTTTTTCAACCCCGGCCAGCGCACGGGAGAAACCGCGCAGCAGCTGAGAGGTAATCACGCCGGAATTGCCCCGGGCACCCTTGAGTGCGCCCTTGGCCAGGGCTGCGCTGGCCTCGTCGGCCCGCAGGTATTCCTTGGCACTGATGTCGCGCACTGCGCTCTGCATGGTCAGGGACATATTGGTGCCCGTGTCGCCGTCCGGCACGGGGAAAACGTTCAGGGCGTCCACCTCGGTGCGATTGGCATCGAGGAGCGCACTGCCGGCCATGGCCATCTCGCGGAGCAGCAGGCCGTCAATCGTCTGGATCTGTATCAATGAATTCCCTCCGTTCGACTCTCTGCCGCGATCACACGCGGATCCCTTCAACAGTGACGCTGACCTTGCGGACCTTGAGGCCCGTCATGCTCTCGAGCTTGTAGCGCACTGTGTCCACGATGGTCTTGCAAACCTCCGCGATGGAGATGCCGTATTCGACAATGATGAAAAGATCAACGTCCAGCTGATCGTCCGCCAGACGCACCTGAACACCCTTGGCCAGGTTTTCCCGGCCAAGCCATTCCACGATGCCGTCGGTGGCCCGTTTGGAGGACATGGCCACGATCCCATAGCATTCGAGGGCAGCGTAGCCTGCCAGCTTCAGCAGCACGTCTTCAATGATATAAATCGTTCCGATCTCGTTTTTGATCTTGCACTCCATACCCTTGACCTCCTTGAAGAACATTCCCCGCGCAAAGGCGCGCAGAAACGCCGTGTCAGGCACGGTCCAATATAGTATACAGGATTCTGCCGGTTTTCGCAAGCACTTTATCGTTTTTGGGCTCGCTCCGGGGTTTGGGCATTCAGCTGCCCGTGGAGCGATAGTGACGCACGCCGAAGCGCCAGAGAAAGGCGATCAGCGCGAAGAACGCGAGCCCTGCGCACGGGAGAACCCATACCAGCCATTCCGGCACAGCAAATATCGGGCGGCCCAGCACCAGGCTCACCGGCACATGGAGGCACAGCGCGATGGGCACGACGCAGGTGAACAGGATCCGGATGGGACCGGGATACAGATCGATCGGATACTGGCAGGCCTGACGCCCGCCGTAGGTTAGGATGTTGACCACCTCAATGGACTGTACGGAAAAGAAGCATACGACCGCCTCGATCAGGAAGAGCCCCATCAGCAGGCAGACCGTTCCCGCCATGGACCAGAGCAGCAGCAGGACCTTTCCGAACGTCCAGCGCAGGCCGAGGTTTGCGGACGCGATCGCGACCGCCGTGATGCCCACCAGCATGGATCCGACGCGCCTCGGGTCCGCCTGAGAGAGGATCACCTGTTTCAGCGGGCTTCGGGGGCGAAGCAGCACAGTGTCAAAGCCGCCGTTCCGGATCATGACGTCGGAAAAACGGCCCAGGCCGCGGTTGATGATTTCCGTAAACGCGAAGGTGATCTGCATGACGCCAAAAAAGAACAGGATCTGCCCGGCTTCCCAATGGCCCATGTTGCCGAAACGCTCCAGCAGCAGCAGGACCGCCCAGAGGTCTCCGGCTGTCATGACCAGCTGCGCAAGGCACTGCATGAGAAACGATTTGCCGTACTGGGCCGCGCTGCGCAGGTTCATCCGCAGCGCGTCATAGACATAGCGCATCCCGTCACCCTCCCTGAATCACGATCCGGTCCAGATTGCGGCGCCACAGGAGGCGTGAGAGCGCCCACAGCGCGGCCAGCCAGAGCAGCTGCACGCCGAGATTCAGCAGCCATTCCCCCGCAGACATCGTGTGCAGATACATGCGGATCGGGGCGTCCAGCGCCTGGGCGAAGGGCTGATAGCGGATCACCTGCCGCAGCCGCTCCGGCACCAGAGTCAGCGGGATGATGTTTCCGGCGAGCAGCATCATGATCAGGTTGATCATGGCGGTGACGCCGCGGTTATCCAATGTAACCATGGTGATCGCCTGGCAGATCAGGTTGATCTGCGCGATCACCAGGAAGCCCACGCCGATGGAGAGTGCGAACTGCAGCAAGGCCATGGGACCGTCCGGAGGCAGCATCCGGTATTGCTCCGGCAGCAGAAACTGAAGTGCCAGCATCGGCAGCAGGCGCATGAGGACCCCGACGGTCTTCTCCGCCATCGCGCGGAAGAGCCACCAGGTATGCGGGTCCACGGGGCGCAGCAGCTGATAGCAGACGTTCCCGGAGAGCACCTGCTCCGAGAGCTCGCTATCCCGGTGAAATAGCGCGCGGAAAAAGATCTGCTGAAGCCAGACATACGTCGCGGTCTCCCGCAGCAGCGTCTGATCCGCGGGATCGATCAGCGCGGAATAGAGCGCCACCAGGACCAGGCCGAAAAAGCTCTGCGTCACGATGCCGCCCAGCACGGCGCCCCGGTAGCGCGTCTCACGGACCGCATGGACCCGGAAGGCGGTCCGGTAAGGTTTCCAACGATTCATCGCTTTGCCCTCAGGTCAGCCGCATGTCGTGATACATGCCGGCGACCATCTCGTCCACGTCCTGCTCTTTCAGGGTCATCTCCCGCACGCTCCCTGCGTCCATCACCAGCCTGAGGACCCGGTCCGCCGGCACCGTTCCGGGGCTGAAGGTCAGCAGCCAGGCATCCGCGTCCCGCTCAGCCCGGATGCTGTCGGGCAGCGCGGGCCAGCGCGGCTCCCCGTCAAAGAGGCAGCGCAGCGTGTGCTTCGTGTCATAGCGGTACAGCAGAGCGTCCAGAGCGCCGTCGTAGAGCAGCTTGCCATGGCCGAGCACCAGCACCCGCGGGCACAGCGCCAGCATGTCGGACATATCATGCGTCGTCAGAAGGATCGTGGTCCCTCTGTCCTCGTTTTCGCTTTTCAGAAAGCGCCGCAGGTTCAGCTTGGAGACGGCATCCAGGCCGATGGTCGGTTCGTCCAGGAAGAGGATCGCGGGCTCGTGCAGCAGCGCACCGCACAGCTCCGCGCGCATCCGCTGGCCGAGGCTCAGCTGCCGCAGGGGCGCCTGGAGCAATCCACCCAGGTCCAGCGCGTCCGTCAGCTCGTCCAGCCGCTTTTTCCAGGCGTCCTCCTGGAGACGGTAAATGTCCCCGGAGCAGGATGAAAGAATCGCGGATCGGGACGTCCCACCAAAGCTGGGTGCGCTGACCGAAAACAGTGCCCAGCGCGGCCACATGCTTTTTCCGGTCCCGCCACGGCACGAAGCCGTTGACGCTGCAGCTGCCGCTGTCCGGCGTCAGGATCCCCGTCAGCAGCTTGACCGTGGTGGACTTGCCGGCGCCGTTGGGCCCCAGCAGGCCCACAATCTCACCGGCAGACACTGAAAAGGACGCGTCGACCAGGCCGTCCACGGACACTTTCTTTCTCCCGACCAGAGAGAGGATGCCTTTGCCGCCTTCCGAACGCTGATATCGTTTTGTGAGATGCTCCGCCTGTATAATTGTCCGGCTTTCCATTGTTTTCCCCTTCCGTTCATTTTGCAGGAAACAAAAACCTCTGCCGCATCGGATCATGGCAGAGGTTTGGAAGTCAAACATGCTGGAAAGATTATACAAGGCACGCGCATGGCTGTCAAGCCCCGCGGCGGAGTTTTTCCAGGAAGGCAGCCACGGTGGGCTCTTCAAGCTCCGTCGTGATTTCCGGCTCGAGGATGTCGCCCAGATAATGCGCGTCGGAAGAGTACAGGACGACCCGGCCCTCCTGCGGCGTGTGCGGGCAGGGCAGCGCGCGCCAGACCTCCACCGCCGTGAACGCAATGTCCGGCGGCATCATGCCCAGATTCACCAGCAGGCCGTTGGAGCCCCGGTTGATGTGCGCGGGCACCGGCACGCCGCCAGCCTCGCTGACATGGCGGCTGAGCTGCTCCAGGCTCAGGTCCGTCGCGCCGATCAGCAGGGCATCCTCCTCCCGGATCACGTTGTCATCCTCGTCCATCACCAGCTGGTTGCCGAACAGCGAGGGCCTGTTCATCTTGGGCGGAAGATGGCGGCGCAGAAACTCGCCGAAGTCCACCGCCGTTTTCACATCGGGAAAATACCCCAGGAGGTGAACCTCCTCCTTAGTCGTGATCTCGATGCCGGGAATCAGCAGCAGGCCGTATGCGTCCGCCACCTTCTGCATGGTCGGCAGGTTGCCGGCGGTGTTGTGATCGGTCAGGGCGATCATCTGCAGCCCCTTGATCATCGCCATGCCGCAGATGTTGGCCGGGGTCATGTCATCGCTGCCGCAGGGAGAGAGGCAGGAATGCATGTGCAGGTCGCTGTAGAGCGTGACCATCAGGCCTTGGGCGGAACTCCCTGTGCCGCCAGCTTCCCGCAGATTTCAAAGGCGGTCAGCGGTGAGGTGAGAACCGCCATGCCTTCGGACACCGCCTTGTCCAGGCTCTCGGTCTCCATGCGGATGCCTTCCGGCAGGATCACGCAGGCCATGTCCGACAGCACCGCCACCGCGATCACGTTCAGATGGGTCTGCACCGTGACCCAGGCCATGCCCTCGTCGCCGTGCGCCATGACCCAGCTGAGCAGGTCGCAGGTGTATCCGCAGGTGATCTCCCGGTCCTCCCCGACGCCGGGTGTCAGGCTTTCCGCCCCAATCAGCGTTTTCAGTTCACTGACTTTCATATCGCATTCCTCCAAATCCTTGCAGTTTTACTTCTGACTCCGGTTTGCAGCTTCCGGATGCTCCTCTTTTTTTCCGCCCAGGTCGATCGCGGATTGCGCCAGGGTGACCATGTCCTCAGCCATGTGACGGATCTTCTCTTTCATCAGGTGAACGCAATCCATCTCCGAGGCCACAAACCCGCGGACGATGTCCTCGGCGAAGGACTTGCAGGTGGGTGAGCCGCAGGAGCCGCAGTCATAGCCCGGAAGATGATCCATGATCTGGTTCATGCGGTTCATCTTCTGCATGGCCACCACAAGGTTGTCGTCCAGGCGCATGGCGGCGTTGGGCTCGAAGGGCAGATCGTTTTTCATCGGATACTTGTTCAGCATGGCGGCGGAGACATCGGTATCGGGATGCCGTTTGGGCATGTCCGCCACCAAGCGGCGAATGGCGGCCTTGGCCACATAGTTGTTCTCAAAGACCAGCGCGCCGCCCACGCAGCCGCCGATGCAGGCATTGCCCTCGAGGTATTCCAGATCGCGGAGCTTGTTGTTCTCCACTTCCTCCAGCACGCGGATCACATTGGGGATTCCGTCCACGGAGAGGCTGCTGCCGGGACTGACCGCGTTGGCCTCGCCGTCGCTGGTGGCCCAGGCCACGCCGTAGGGCGTCGCGGGAACAAAGTCCGGATCGTTCTGCATGGCCTCGACGTGCGGCAGCAGCAAGCCGTAGATGTCCATGATGGAAATCGCACCGTCCAGGGCGGACTTGGCCTGGCCGATCGGCCGGCGGATCGCGGTCATCTTGGCCGGGCAGGGGGTGATGAAGAAGCAGCCGACGTCCTCCGGCGCGCAGTCGTGCGCCTTGCAGAAGCGCCTTCGCGCGATCGAGGCCGCCACCTCCATCGGCTGCCGGATGTCGATGACATGCTCCAGCAGCTCCGGAAAGCGCACCTGGATCAGCCGGACCACCGCGGGACAGGCGGATGAAATCACCGGCCGCGGGATGCTGGTATCCCGGAGCCGCTCCCGGATCGCCCGGGTCACCACATCCGCGCCGCGGGCCACCTCGAACACGTCGTCAAAACCGATCTTTTTCAGGGCTTCCAGGACATAAACCGGCTTTTTCAGCGTGCGGAACTGGCCGTACAGGGTTGGCGCGGGAAGCGCGATGGTATAGCGGAAGCGGCGGATATCCTCCAGCGTATCCGTCACGGCAACCTTGGCGTGATAGTCGCAGATCCGGATGCACTCGCCGCAGTCGATGCACAGGGAATCCAGAATGTGCGCCCGTCCGCCTCGCACGCGGATCGCCTCCGTGGGGCAGTGCTTCAGGCAGTTGGTGCAGCCCCGGCAGCGCTCCTTGTCCAGCCGGACAGAGTGATAGCGGGTTTGTTCAGGCAACGCATGTCCCGCCTTTCATCATTATTGTTATCTAGTTCATCACGCGAGACGGAAGCCCATGGTGATGACCGTGCCCTTGCCGACCTCACTCTCGATGGCGAAATCGTCGGCGTTTCGTTTCATGTTGGGCAGGCCCATGCCGGCGCCGAAGCCCAGGGAGCGGGCCTCGTCATTAGCGGTGGACCAGCCCTCCTTCATCGCGAGTGAGAGGTCCGGGATCCCGGGACCGACGTCGCTGGAGACCAGCTGCACACGGTCCGGAAACACAGCGAGTTCCAGCTCCCCGCCCTCGGAGTGAATCACCAGATTCAGCTCCACTTCATAGGAGGCCACCGCGACGCGGCGCAGCACGTCCCCGGAAACGCCCAGCTGCTTCAGCCGGCGCTTGATGTCCGCGCTGGCCCGGCCCGCGCTGGTATAATCCGCGGCCTTGACGGGATAAGTGTTCTGAATCAGCGCGTCCATCATGCATCCTCCGTGTTCCACTCCATGGGAACCGGCACGCCCCGCAGCCCGGCCTCGTACAGCAGGCCGCAGGCGGTAAAGGCCGTTGCCTTCGTGCTGATCACCACGAGCCCCTGTTCCGCGGCGCTCTCCAGGATGTCCGGGCCGGGGACCTTGCCCCGCGCGAACACCAGGCACTTCAGGTCGAGCATCTCGCTGGTGCGCACCACATGGGGATTGGACAGGCCGGTGATCAGCACGGTCTTTTCATCCACAAAGGCCAGCACGTCGCTCATCAGATCCGAGCAGCAGGCCGTGTAGACCGGCGTGTCCAGCTTGTCCTCCCCCAGCAGCACCCTGGCTTTCAGAATATCCACCATGTCCTGAATGGTCATGCAATTCACCTCATCGCAGGTTTCGGTTGTAAGCCTATCTTACCCGATTCGCTGTTTTCTGTCAATACAGGGCCTTCTTTTTCTGTTGACAAACGCGAACAAGTGTTCTATAATGAACACGAACAGATGTTCTCTTTGTGCGACGGAGATGATGGAAATGGGACGCGTGGTGCTGCACGTGGACGCCAACAGCTTTTACGCCTCGGTTGAAGTCCTCTACAACCCTTCCCTGCGGGGGAAGGCGGTTTCTGTGTGCGGGGACCCCGAGGCCAGGCACGGGATCGTGCTGGCCAGCACCCTCCCGGCCAAGCGATGCGGGGTGCGCACCGGCATGGCCATCTGGCAGGCGCGCCAGCTGTGCCCGCAGCTGGTCTGCGTTCCGCCGAACTATCAGCTGTACATCCACTTCTCCAAGATGATCCGGACGATTGAGGAGGCCCGGACGGACCGTGTGGAGGCCTTCGGGCTGGACGAGAACTGGCTGGAGCTGACCCAGCCGGGCCTGGACATGCGGGATGGCGCCCGGATCGCGGACGAGATCCGCCTGCAGGTCCGCGAGGAGCTGGGCATTACGGTTTCCGTCGGTGTCAGCTTCAACAAGGTGTTGGCCAAGCTGGGCAGCGATATGAAAAAGCCGGACGCGGTGACCGTCCTGGACGAGGCGCACTGGCGCGAAAAGGTCTGGCCGCTCCCCGCGACCGACCTGCTGTATGTGGGGAACCGCACCGCGCGCAAGCTGATCCCGCTCGGCATCCGGACCGTCGGCGATCTCGCCTGCGCCCCGGCGGAGCTGATGCAAATGAAATTCGGCAAAAACGGCCTGATGCTCAAAGCCTTTGCCTGCGGCCTGGACGAATCGCCCGTCCGGCGCAGCGACCTGACCGACG
>CAMKAE010000068.1 GCA_946410395.1 uncultured Clostridia bacterium | reverse complement strand
GCTGCCATGCTCTGCTCGTCCTTCGCGCAGCGCGCGGTGTGCAGCACGGGCAGATCGCGCAACGCCCGGACCTGTGCGGGTACGGGCACGCCGGTGAGCGCCTCCAGCGCATCCGCGCAGGCGAAGGCATCCTTGCCCTCCACGCTCTCCGGGCCTTTGATCGCCGCAAGCACGTCGCGGCAGAACTTGTACGGGCTGGCCGTGGAGACGATAACGGTCGGAGTGTGGTCGTTGCTCTCCCGGCGGTAGCGGTTCAGGACGCTGACCGCCACACCGGTGTGCGGGTCCACCACACAGCCCGACGTTGCATACAGGGATGCCACGGCGGCCGCTGTATCCACGTCATCCGCACAGCCTGCGGCGAAGGACTTCCAGATCCACTCCAGCCGCTGCTCCCCGATGCTGTAGCTGCCGCATTCCTTCAGCTGCCGCATCCAGACGCTCACCAGCTCTCCGTCCCGGTCCGCCGCCTCGTACAGAAGGCGCTCCAGGTTGGAGGAGACCAGAATGTCCATCGAGGGCGAGGCCGTCTTGAAGAACACCCGGTGGGTGGAATAGACGCCCGAGGTGATGAAGTCCGTGAGCACCCGGTTGCGGTTGCTGGCGCAGATCAGCTTGCCCACCGGCAGGCCCATGTTCTTCGCGTACCAGCCGGCCAGGATGTCGCCGAAGTTGCCTGTGGGTACCACAAAGTTCACGGGCTCTCCCGCGGCGATGGCCCCGGAGCCCACCAGATCCGCATAGGTGCTGAAATAGTAGACCACCTGCGGCACGAGGCGGCCGAAGTTGATGCTGTTGGCGGAGGAAAGCACGCGGCCGCTGCGGTGCATGGCCTGCCCGAAGTCCGCGGAGGCAAAGAGGGCCTTGACGCCGGTCTGGGCGTCGTCGAAGTTCCCGTCCACGGCGATGACGCGGGTGTTCGCGCCGCCGGTCGTGGTCATCTGCAGTTTCTGCACGTCGCTGACGCCCTGCTCGGGATAGAACACAGTGCAGCTGGTGCCCGGCACGTCCAGGAAGCCCTCCAGCGCCGCCTTGCCTGTATCGCCGCTAGTGGCCACCAGGATGCTGATCTCCCGTTTTTCACCGTTCTTGCGGGCAGCCTGCCGGATCAGGTGCGGAAGAATCTGCAGCGCCATGTCCTTGAAGGCCAGTGTGGGCCCGTGGAACAGCTCCATCAGCCAGGTATTGCCGTCCAGCCTGCGCAGCGGGACGATCGCGGGATCGTCAAAGCGCTCCGGCGTGTAGGCGGCGTTTGCCGCGTCGGCGATCTCCTGCGGCGTATAGTCCTCCAGGAACAGCGACAGCACGGCGGCCGCGCGCTGCGGATAGGACTTCTGCATCAGGCCGGTGATCCAGGCCAGGTCGACCTGCGGGAACATGGCCGGAACATAGAGGCCGCCGTTGGGGGCCAGGCCTGTCAGGATGGCCTGGGAAGCCGTGACCACGGCGCCGCCGCGAGTGGACAGATACGACATGGGATTTCTTCCTCCGGGTTTACAGAATCAGGCGGCAGATTTCGCTGCCGCCCGTTGGAATGTCGAGGGTGAATGTCAGATGATGTACTTCGTGACGAAATCCGGCAGATCGGCGGGGTCTGCGGAGACGGAGAGGACGAAGTTCACGTTGTGCTTTGCGCACAGCTCCTCCATCGCGTCAAAGAGCCAGGACGCACTCTGCAGGTCCGTCTTGCAGAGCTTCAGGAAAGCGTCGATGAAGATCCAGCTGATGTCGAAGTTCTGGCTCAGCATGCCGGAGAGGAAGCCCTGGAACATCTCCGCCGTGTGCACATGGTACTCACCGGCGTTGATGAACCGGACCTTGTGGTCAATGTCGAACATGTAGCGGTTGTCGTCGTCGAGAAAAATCACATCACCCGCAGACTCCTGGGCAGTCTGGTTGGTCATGTCGATCAGGCGCTTCGTCTTGCCGGAACCCTTCTTGCCTGCAATGATCTGAATCATGGGAAATCCCTCCTCAGAGATATTGTGCTGACGAAATTATAACCGATCCTGCGGACTTTTGCAAGCCCGATTCGCGCTTTCCTCGCACGAGCGCAGAATTGCTTCCGGCACAGCGGTCGCCGGCGGGTCCGGGCGCAGCAGCCGTGCAGGCCCCGGGAACGCAGCCAGGGCCAGCGCCAGCAGGCCCGCAGCCGCCATCGCGCCGTCCCGGCTGAAGTGGGTGAAGTCCGTCAGCCCGTCCGGATAAGCCGGGTTTTCGCCGGGCCGGAGGTTCACGAAAAGCTCCGCCGTCTTCTCCGGGCCCAGGGTCAGGTACAGCTTTCTCGTGCTCCGCTCAAGGTCGCACAGCGGAACCCGCAGGCGCGCCGCGGTCTTGCGGACGGCTGGCGCGTACTCCCCGTGGGTGTATAGCAGGGAGGTCGTTCCTGAAAAGTACCGCCTGGACACCGGGGTCGCCAGGACAGGTCTCGCGCCGGCCTCCCGGGCCGCTTTGCAGAAAAAGGTCAGGTTCTGCGCATAGTCCGCCCAGGGCTCCGTGTGCCGGTCGTCGTCCTTCTCGTCGTTGTGCCCGAACTGGATCAGCAGCAGGTCGCCCCGCCGCATGCCCGCGCGCACCGGCTCAAAGCGTTCTTCCCGCAGAAAGCTGCGGGTGGAGCAGCCGCCCTTGGCGTGATTGTTCACCCGCACGTCCTCGCGGAGAAATGCCGGGAGCGCCCATCCCCAGCCGAAATGAAGCTCATGGCCGGATTCGACGGTGGAATCTCCTACGATCCATACTGTCTGCATATGATTGCCTGCCTCCTGTCAGTAGATGCCCGCCATGGCCTGGCTCAGCACGCCCATGGCCGCGAAGATTTCCGTCTGTCCATAGGCGGAGCGCGCCATCAGGGCTTCCAGCGCGTCGATGGCATTGCGGATGGCCGCCGCCTGCGCGGAAGCGGGATCCAGCGTGGCCAGCCGTGCCCTGCCCGCTTCGATGAGGCTCCGGGCGTCGCCGGCGTAGGCCAGGCCGGAGGTGTCCGCCGCCGGATCCGCCTGCGGCGCATAGGTTGAGTGGATTGTGCAGAGCTGTCCGCCGGTGGCGGAGGAGAGCGTCAGGTACTTGCGGATGGTGTCCTCATAGCGGGTATTCAGGAACTGGTACAGCGGATGCCCCGCCGGAATACTGATGACGCTCCGGGTGGCGGTGTTGGTGCAGTACGGTCCTGCGGTCATGCCGGTGTCCAGGCAGATCTTTTCCGTGGTGTGCATCATGCACGCGGCCGTGGGCTGTGTGCCGTTGCGCCACAGGTCCGTCGTGACGCCGAAGTCCTCATCCGCCCGGCAGGCATCCGTTGCCAGCAGGCCGGAGACCTTGCAGGTGGTGACCCGGACCAGATCGTACTGGCTGTAATCGCCCGTCATGATGTCCCTGTTGCTCAGGCCGCGGTGGATCTTGGCCATGTAGGCCTGCCACAGGGGCGCCGCCGCGTTGGAGCCGGTGGTCTTGCCGGAGAGCGCCTTGTAGTTGTCGTGGCCGACCCACAGGCAGGATGCGTAATACCCGGTGACCCCCGCGAAGGTCACGCCCTTCTGGTCGGAGTTGGTGCCGGTCTTGCCGGCCACGGTCTGGCCGGAAATCTTCGCCTTGGTGCCGGTGCCCCCGCTGACCGCGTCCTTGAGCATGTCGATGATCATGTAGGCCGTCGAAGCCCGGAAGACCTGGCGCCGCTCCTGGCGCGCCATGCCATCCCAGACAACATTGCCCTCGCTGTCCTGGATGCCCAGCACCGCCACCGGGGAGAGGTACACGCCGCCGTTGGCCAGGGTGCCATAGGCCACGGTCATCTGCAGCGGCGTGATGCCGCTGGAGCCCAGGGTCACGCCGAAAGGCGTTGCATCGATGTGATGGTCGTCCACGCCCATCCGATGCAGGTAGTCCACCGCCGTGGGTACCCCCACGATGGTCATCATGGTCTGCGCCGCCGCCGTGTTGTAGGATTTCTGCATGGCGGTGCGCAGCGTCACCGGGCCGGTGAAACTGGAGCCGCCGTAGTTGCTGGGATACCAGTCCTGCCGCTGGTTATTCTTCCAGCCGGCGATGGGCAGGGGCATGTTCATCACCACGCTGGCCGGAGAATAGCCCCGCTCCAGCGCCGGGGCGTATACGGTCAACGGCTTGATCGATGAGCCCACCGGCATGCGCATGTCCGTGGCGCGGTTCAGGGTTTTCCGGGCCGTGGGCTCCGTCCGGCTGCCCACAATGGCCAGCAACTGACCGTTGTGATAGTCCATGACTACCGCCGCCGCCTGGGGCTCCGGGATCTCTGTGTAGGTCCCGTCCCCATTGGATGAGCGGTAGACCTTGTCCGCGGGATCGCTCAACGCAGGGTACTGGGTCCAGTCCGCAAGCGTACTCTGCACGGCGCTCTGGACCTCGGGATCCAGGGCAAGCTGCACCTTGTAGCCGCCCGTGCGGAACTTGCTCTCCATCGCGCTGCGGTTGGCCGGGGTGTTCTCCAGGCCTTCCATCTGCAGGAAGATGTCCACGATCTCGCCCACCGCGTATTCCACATAATGGGCGTAGGGGTACATCGTGTCCCCGGCGGATGGGTCCGAGACCAGCACGTTGGCCGTCGAGGTGTCCAGGGCAGCGCGGTATTCCGCTTCGGTAATGTACTCGCACTCGTACATCCGGCGCAGCACATAGTCCGTGCGGTCGTTGGTGATGCGCACGTAGTCCACGCCCTCTTTTTCCCGGGTGTAGAAATTCCGGCGCGGATTATAGTAGTAGGGGCTGTTGCCCAGGCCGGCCAGCATGGCACACTCCCGCAGGGTCAGGTCTCCCAGTTCCTTGTCGAAGTATCCCCTGGCCGCCACCTGGACGCCGTAATAGCTCTCCCCCAGCCAGATCGTGTTCAGGTAGCTCTCCAGGATGTCGTTCTTGGCGCTGCGCTTGGCCCGGACCGCCGCGGCGGCCGGATCCATCCCTTGCTGCAGGAGTTCCGCTTCATGGGTCTGCGTCAGCGTCTGCTCGAGTTCCATGGCCAGATAGGCCTCCTGGATCTTGCGCTTGTAGCTCTGCTCGGAGGACAGCTGGGTGTTCTTGATCAGCTGCTGGGTGATGGTGGATCCGCCCTGGGTGGAGGAGCTGGACATGTTGGACACGAAAGCGCCGGCGATGCGCTTCACGTCAACGCCGTTGTGCTCGTAGAAACGCGCGTCCTCCACCGCCACAAACGCATGCTGAAGGTTCCTGGGCATAGCCCCCAGGGGAACCACAACCCGGTTTTCGATGCCCTTGTAATCCGTGATCTTTTTCCAGTTCCGGTCGTAGATGAAGGAGGTCTGGTCCTGCTCGTCCAGGGATTTGGTGTCCAGCACCGGCGCGGTCTCCACATAGCTCTTGGCCACGCCGGCGAGCACACCGGCGCCGGCTACCGCCGCCAGCAGAATCACCACCGCCATCACCTGTACAGTCCGGACGGCCACCGTGAGCACGAAGTTCGGCTTGCGCTCCCGCTTTTTGAAGATGGAATGCCGCTCGAACTCAGCGTCGTCCAGCACCTCAAAATCGGAGGGCTGTTCCGTTTCGCCGGGATCTTCGTCCGGCATGGCTGTCCATTCCGGACCGGCTTCCTCAGAACCGCTTCCTTCCGTTTCGGGGTACAGGCCGTCCGCAGTTTCATCCGCCGTGAGCCAGTCCTCCTCCGGCATTCCGCTCCGTTTTCTGCGCTTTGACATGGATGTCCTCCCGTCCGGTTTTCTCTTGATTGCGCCGTTTTCGCCCATACAACGGCCGGGAAGGCGGTTTTCTTCCCCGCTCAGCCCAGAACGACCGTCGCGCCGGCGCCGATCTCGACAATGCCCTTCTCCGTGCCGGCATACAGCGCCGTGGCCGTCGGGTTCACCAGCGTGCGGCCGTCGGCGGAGATCAGCAGGCCGCGCCAGGCCTCCACATAGTCGTGGATTGCGATGTTGGTCGCATACCAGATGTCGTCCCGGCCGCCCATCTTCTCCGCGAAGCGCTCAATCACGTCCCAGTTGTCCGCGCCCTCAAACTCATAGGCGTGGCCCCAGAGATAGAACATGATGCTGCCGTAGCGGGCGCCGTCCTCCAGGAAGCGGTCACAGAGGGCGTCCAGCTGGGGGTCCGCGTGATGGCAGGTCGGATGGAGCCGCAGCCAGTCCCGGGGAATCTGAAAGCCGTGCGTGGCGTTCACCGTGCGGCAGTAGGCGATGCCGCACGCCTTCAGGGCCTCCACAGTCAGGTCACTGTACGTCCCGTAGGGATAGGCGGCGCCGCGCACCAGACCGCCGAAGAGCTTCTCGAGGTTGGCCCGGTCCGCGTTGATCTCGCGGATCATCTCGTTGAGCGGCAGCTGGGTCAGGTCCGGATGCGTCAGCGTGTGGACCGCAACCTCGTGCCCGCCCCGATAGAGCGCCGCCACCCGGGACGCCGGCAGCCGCCGATGCACCTGTCCGGCCGGCCACACCATGCCCTCCGGCGGAAAGCAGCCGCTGTTGAGGTTGAAGGTGCATCGAATCCCGGCTGCGTCCAGGATCTGGATCAGCCGCTCGTCCTGCTCCACGCCGTCGTCATAGGAAAGGGTCAGCGCCTTCGATTTGCCCTCCGGGAAACGCATCATCAGCATCGTGGCTTCCTCCTTGCGGTTTGTCTTCCGCCTGATTATAGCACAGCCGGGCGGATTTGTCACCTTTCCGAGAGGCTCCCCACAGCTTTTGCACCCGATCTTTTTCCCGGAGCGAAAGCTGAGCTGAAAAAATGCGTACTATTTTTCCTTGATCAGTCAATAATTGTTAAATATGGTCCGGATTTTTCCTGTATCGGACATTTTTCACGCAGATTTCAGGTGCAAAGCCGTTGACTTTCCGCTGAAAATCAGATACACTGATGATGGATAGAATGACACACCAACGGAAGAGGTGCAAGGCATGCCAAAAGAAAAGAAAAAAATGCTGATTCTGGCCATCCTCGGCATTCTGCGGAACGGGACCGACGCGGATCATCGCATCCGGCAGGCCGAGATCATCAGCCGCCTGAATGAACAGTATCATCTCACCGCCACCCGCAAGAGCGTGCGGAAGAATCTCGGGGACCTGCAGGAAGCCGGCTATCCGGTCGTTTTCCGCAAGGGCTGGTTCTATGACCACGAGTTCAGCGCATCCGAGCTGAATTTCCTCATGGATTCGGTGCTGGGCTCCGACATTCCCGCGGCCCAGCGCGAGGTCTTGCTTGAAAAGCTGGCCAAACTGGGCGGCAGCTTCTACAGCCCGAGCATCGGCTCCGGCACGGCCCGCCCCGCCAATCCCCAGTATCTCTACACCCTGGAGACGGTTCACGCCGCCATCACGGAGGGCGTGCAGCTCTCTTTCCGCTACGGCGATTACGACGTTGACAAGGAACTCCATCCGCGGCTGGACGAGGAGGGCAAGCCCAAGCTCTACAAGGTCAACCCCTACCGCGTCGCAACCGCCAACGGTCGCTGCTACCTGATCTGCAACGTGGACAAGTACAGCACCCTGTGCCATTTCCGCGTGGACCGCATCCTGGACATCCGCAAGCTGAAGGCCGAGGCCAAGCCGCTGGAGAAGGTCGCCGACGCCACCGACAGTCTGGAGAGCGAGCAGTATATTCTGGAGCACCCCTATATGTATTCCGGAAAGCCCAAGAAGACAAAGATCATCGTGCAGCGCAACCACATCAACGACGTGCTGGACTGGTTCGGCACGCAGGTGCAGCTCAGCGAACTTTCCGACACGGAGGCCCTGGCCGTCCTGACCGCCGAGCCCACGTCAGTGGATTTCTGGCTCCGGCGCTACGGAGAATACGCGCGCCCGGCGGACTGAGCGCTCCGGACTGAAGAGAAAACGGCGTCAATCGCCGTTTTTCTTTGAATCGCTGCAGTGAAAACCTTGACGAAACGGTCAATTACGTGTACAATGATGACAATCTTGAACAGGGAGGGGTTTCCTATGCTTTACGAGAATAAAATCTGGGTCGGCACGGGCGCCGAAGCCGTCTGTCTGCTCCCGGAGATGGCGAATCGTCACGGCCTGATCGCCGGCGCCACCGGCACAGGCAAGACCGTATCCCTGAAGGTGCTCGCCGAGGGCTTTTCCGCCATGGGCGTGCCGGTGTTTCTCAGCGATGTGAAGGGTGATCTGGCCGGCATGGTGAAGCCGGGCGAGCACTCCGAGAAGATCGCGGACCGGCTGGCGCTCTGCGGCGTGCCGTCCTTCCAGTACCGCACCTTCCCCACCGTTTTCTGGGACGTCTACGGCGAGGAAGGCCATCCCGTCCGCACCACCGTCAGCGAGATGGGCCCGCTGCTGCTCAGCCGCATGCTGAGCCTGAACGAGACCCAGGCCGGTGTGCTGAACATCTGCTTCCGCGTGGCGGACGATGAGGGCATGCTGCTGCTGGACCTCAAGGACCTGAAGGCCATGCTGGCCTATGTGGGCGAGAACGCCAGGAATTACACCCTGAACTACGGCAACGTCTCCTCCGCCAGCATCGGCGCCATCCAGCGGGCCATCGCCGTGCTCGAGGATCAGGGCGGCAACCGCTTCTTCGGCGAGCCCGCGCTGAACATCGCGGACTGGCTGGCCCAGGACGAGGACGGCAACGGCTATATCAACATCCTGGCCTGCGACAAGCTGTTCATGAACCCCACCATGTACTCCACCTATATGCTCTGGATGCTCTCCGAGCTCTACGAGCTGCTGCCGGAGCAGGGGGACCTGAGCAAGCCGCGCATCGTGTTCTTCTTTGACGAGGCGCACCTGCTGTTCAACAACTGCAGCAGGACCCTGCTGGAGAAGATCGAGCAGGTGGTCCGGCTGATTCGCTCCAAGGGTGTTGGCGTTTATTTCATCACCCAGAACCCCACGGACGTTCCCATGACGATCCTGGGCCAGCTGGGCAACCGCATCCAGCACGCCCTGAGGGCTTACACGCCCCTGGACCAGAAGGCCGTCAAGACCGCGGCCCAGACCTTCCGCACCAACCCCGCCTTCGACACCGAGGAGGCCATCACCAACCTGAAGACCGGCGAAGCCCTGGTGTCCTTCCTGGACGAGCACGGCGCACCGGGCATGGTCGACCGCGTCACGATCCTTCCGCCCCAGAGCTACATCGGCGCGATCTCCGAGGAGCTGCGCAAGTCCGTCATGGAGACCAGCCCGATCACCGGCCTGTATGAGGAGATGGTGGACCGCGAGAGCGCCTATGAGATCCTGGTCGGCAGCCTCCAGCGCGAGCAGATTCCGCCCATCGCCAAGGAGGACATCCAGATCAGCACCGCGCAGCCGGCCGCACCCGCCCCTGCGCCCGCTCCCGCTCCTGCGGCCGCTGCCCCGGTGATGCCCCCCGTCTCAAAGCCGCAGGGCTTCATGGTGTATGATGCTGCCACCGGCAACTATGTCCAGCAGCAGCTGGACACCATGACCCCGGTGCCCACCATCCAGGTTCAGCCCCAGCAGCCCCAGGCGCCTGTGCAACAGCCCACCGTCGACATGCCCGTCATGGTCTACGATGCCGGCACGGGCCAGTACATCCAGAAGATCATGACCATGCGCTTCGATCCGGCCACCGGCCAGTACATCCCGGTGCAGCCCGAGAACGCGGCGCCCCTGGATCCCAAGGAAGCCGCCCGGCTGGCCAAGGAGGAAGCCGCCCGCAAGAAGGCCGAGGAGAAGGCCGAGAAGGAACGGATCGCCGCCGAGCGCCGGGAGAAGGCCGACGCCCTGCGCGAGGAGCGCGCGGAACGCGCACGGTACAACGATTCCATCATCGGCCGGATCCGCAACTCCGCCATCGCCACCGCGTCCCGGGAAGTGACCCGGTCCATCACCCGCGGCGTCATGGGCTCCATCACCGGCCTGTTCGGCAAGAAGAAGTAATCCTGCACACACAGC
>CAMKAE010000067.1 GCA_946410395.1 uncultured Clostridia bacterium | reverse complement strand
ATGTCCACCGAAACCTGCACCGCGATCTCCGATACCAGGTTGTACCCCTCATAGGTGTTGGCGTACACCGTCCCGGTGGTGCCGGAATCGATTGTCTGGCTGTCCGTGCCCAGCACGGTGCCGTCCGTGGCGACATACTGCACGGAAACCGTTGCGGACGCCGGATAGGCCGGCGTTTCCGGCACGGGCGCCGTGGAGATGTACAGGTTGAGGGTCACCGCCAGGTTGCCGTACAGGTCATAGCCGTACAGCACAACGGAGGCCCCGGCGCTCGTGTCGGCGCCCGCGTTCTTGGGCATGGTCACCTGCACCTCGGTCCCGTTGACCGTCACGCTCTGATCCTCGCATGTCCACAGGGCATACCGGCCCAGCAAGTCCGTGAGGCTGATGGTCACCGTCCCGTACATGGCGCTGTCCGGCAGCTGAATCCAATAATCCGCTTCGGACGCGTTGACGCTCTGCGCCATGACGAGAGCGCCCTCTTCCCCGTACGACGCCGTGATCTGCAGCGAATCATCCGCATACGCGGAAAAGGCCAGCGTCACCGCCAGCATCACCGCCGCCGCCAGGATCAGAATCCGTCTTTTCCCGAACATGTTTCCGTCCTCCTTCAAACACTGTGTGTGAAGTCGTCTGTCTATCGTGAACCCGCGTCTGCGGGATTCAAGCAGGATTTTTCCGGTTCCCGTCGAACAAGCATCAGGGTGTCCGATTATCTGAAATCAGGAGGTCTCTTCCATGAACGATACACAGCTCACCGAAACCCTGATCAGCAAGGAAACCGTCTTTGACGGGGCCATCATCCGTCTGGAGCACTGGCAGGTCCGCCTGCCGAACGGCCACCAGGCACTGCGGGAAGTGGCCTGCCACCCCGGCGCCTCCGCCGTCGTGGCGGTGGATGACGCCGGCCGCGTGATCCTCGTGCGCCAGATGCGCATTGCCGTGGGCCGCATCACCATGGAGATCCCGGCCGGCAAGCTGGACAGCGCCGAGGAGGATCCGCTGGACTGCGCCAGGCGCGAGCTCTCCGAGGAGACCGGCCTGGAGGCGGACCGCTGGGAAGAAATGACATGCATGGAGACCACACCGGGCTTCTGCAACGAGCGCATTCATCTCTACCTGGCCTCCGGGCTGCACCAGGGCGCCTCCCATCCGGATGCGGACGAGTTTGTGGACCTGACGCGCATGCCCCTGCAGGATGCGGTCCGCCGCGTGATGGATGGCACCTTCCGGGACGGGAAGACCTGCCTGGCCATCATGATGGCCGCCAGCCGCTTGGGTGTTCACGCATAAAACGCACCCGTCCCGTCTTTTCTTCCATCTCTGCAGATTTTTTGTGCCGGACCCGTTTCCGGCGCCGAAAGGATAAGCCATGAGTGAAATGCGCCGCCTGCTGCGGGCCCTGGCCGAGGGCGATGAACCCAGCGAAGTCTGGGATTATTTCGCGCGGCCGCCGGTGCTGGAGACGCCGCGGCTGATCATCCGCCCCGCCAAGATGCGCGACGCGGAGGATGTATTCCGCTATGCCAGCGATCCGGAAGTGGCGCGCTATGTGCTCTGGACGCCCCACAGGACCCCTGCGGACAGCCGCAGTTTCATCCGCAGTCTCCAGCGGCAGTACAGGGCCAGTCAGCCATCCTCCTGCCTGTGCGTGCTGCGGGAAACCGGCGCCGCGGTCGGGAGCATCGGCTTCACGTCCTATCAGCACGACATCCTCACCGCGGAGGTCGGATACAGCTTTGCCCGGCCGCTGTGGAACCGCGGGCTGGCCACGGAGGCACTGGCCGCTTTTCTGGAACTGTGCTTTGACCGGATGCGCCTGCACCGGGTCGAGGCGGTCCACGACACGGACAATCCCGCCAGCGGCCGTGTGCTGGCCCACTGCGGCATGAAGCCCGAGGGCGTCATCCGGCAGCGGGTGTTCAACAAGGGCCAGTGGCGGGACGTTCAGCTGTGGTCGCTCCTGTCGGAGGAATACGAGACCATGCGCCGCCGATAGACCTCCGGCCGCGCCACGGACCAGCCGAAGAAGCCTTCGACGCCCTCCGCCCGCTGATAGACCCCATGGCTGTAGCAGATCAGCCCCGCCCGTTCCAGATGCATGGAGCCGTCGGCGTCAAACAGGTCCTCCCGGACCTGCACGCTGACCACCTCCGCCAGGAACAGCGTGTGGCTGCCCAGGGGCTTCATCTCGGTGACGCGGCACCCCAGCGACGCCGGCATGTCCGCAATTGCCGGAGCGGTCCGCATGCCCGGCATCGGCCGGGCCGTGAGGCCACAGGCGGCCAGCTTGTCCTCATCCCGGCCGCTGCGGATCCCACAGTAGTCAAGGGCCTTCGCGTGCGCGGCGTCCGCCATGTTGATCACGAATTCCCCGCTCTGCGCAATCAAGTCATATGAATAGCGCTCCGGCCGAATGCTGACGGAGACCATGGGCGGATGGGAACAGACCGTGCCGGCCCATGCAATCGTCAGCGCGTTGGGACGCGCGTCCGGCGCCGCCCGGCACGAAACCAGCACCGCCGGCACGGGCGAGAGCATGCAGCAGGGGTTCAGGCTCCTGTATTCGTTCATGTTGTTGTCCCCCTCATTGATCCGCTGTCACGGGAGGTTCCGATGTATAAAGGAAAGCACATTCGACACAGGCGGCTGCATATCACCATCACCCTCATCCTGATCGCTGCCGCGGCATTTCTGCTGATCTGGCCCTTTGTCGAACCGCACACCCTGAGCGTGGACAGGCGCACCCTCACCGTCTCCGACCTGTCCAGGCAGAGCGGTCAGCTGAAGGTGGTGTACGCGGCGGACATCCATCAGGCGGGCTTCCCCTGGTTCACGCAGGGTCAGACCGCGTCGCTGGTGGACAAGATCAACAGCCAGCAGCCCGACGTGGTACTCCTGGGCGGCGACTACGTCTCGGACCCAGCCCGCACCGCGGCCTTCTTTGAGAACCTCCCCGCGATCCGTTCCAACTACGGCGTATACGCCGTGCTGGGCGATGACGACCGCGCCGACAGCATGACGCAGGAAGACCTGGAGGCCCTGCGCAGGGTCATGAAGGCCAAGGGCATCACCCTGCTGGTGAACGAGGTGGATTCCTTCACCCTCGGCCAGCAGCGGATCTACATCGCAGGCGTGGACTTGGAGGACGTGGGCGGCGAGGACCGCAGCGTCCGCAAAGTGTCTGCGCAGGTCCGGGCTGAGGATCTGGTGATCCTGCTGGGCCATGATCCCCGCGCCATTGATTTCGCGCTCAAAGCCGCCGGCGCCAGCGGCGGAACCGGCCGCTGGTTCGACCTGGGGCTTTTCGGCCACACGCACGGCGGACAGCTGCCGGGCAATCTCAATCTCTTCGGCATCGCGCCGGAGATCACCGTCAACCGGGAAGGCTGGTTCGAACAGAACCGGATCAACATGCTGGTCACCCGGGGCGTCGGGACCACCGTGATGCCCGTGCGCATCGGCTGCCAGCCCCAGATTCACGTCATCACGCTGCAGGGTACGAAATGAGCCCGGCCGGTCTCAGCGGATGCGGATGATCAGCGTGCCCGTTCCGAACATGGTCACGCGCTGCGCCAGTCTCGCCCGATAGCGCAGAAACGCGTCCGACGCCTTCCTGCCCTCAGGCGCCTCCGCCCTGAGCTGTGCCAGTTCTTCCTTCACGCTGTCCAGCGGCTCGCATTTCACCGCAATGGGCGTCACATGCACGGCGGAGTAGTTCTGCCGGAAGCCCGTCAGGAAGTTGTTCTCCGCGAAATAATACTTCTTGTCGTAGATATCGCCCAGCTTCTCGCCGCGTACGGCCCGCGGATAGGAGTCCAGCACGTAGACGGTGCCGTTTTCCTCAAACTCCCCCACCTCGACGGTGATGGTCACAAAATGCCCTGTGTCCCCAAGATTGAAGGGCGCTTTCGTTGACGGCGTCCCGGCCGACACTACCGCCACGGAGAGGGTGGCCTCGTCCAGGCTCCTGGCGTGCAGCCCGTCGATGGTCCGGATGAGCTCCTCCCAGTTCTGTGACGGGTTGATCCGGCCCATGATCACGGCGCTGCCGTCGACGGCGTCCACAGCTGCCAGAATCTTGTCCGCCGTGGGCGTCTTCGGGATCCAGACCATGGCCTCCACCGAGCCCGTCAGTCTGGCCAGCGTGGGGTAGCTCTGAGGGTCCAGCGGTTCGCATAGCAGGCTGGCCCGCTTGTAATTCATGCCAAAATCCGCGGGGCGGTTAAAGTCCGCCATCAGGGTCATCAGTTCCAGCAGCGTCCGCTCGGAGCAGTCCCGGTCCCGGATGTCGAAGGCCACCGACAGCGCATTGTGCAGCGCCGCCGGGCCGCAGCCGTTCTTGACAAAGTCGGCTTTTTTGATATAGCGGTAGGTATCGGTGTCGAAACGCTCCTCCCGCTGGGAGATCAGCTGAACGGAGGCGAGGCGCGCATCAAAGGAGGAGAGCTGAGCGGCCGGAACCGCTTCGTCCTCGCACAGGGCACCCGAAAACAGCACGCACAGGATGCAGATGCCCATCAACAGCCGGCGCTTCATGCTTTATCGGACCTCCTTGTACGGATTCACGACGCATTATAGCTGATGCTGCCAAAAAATTCAATAGTCGGCGCCCTGATCGCAGGCCGGCGGGCAGGCTTCACCGACGGAAAACCGCTGTCCGGACGGCGCTTTTTTCCTTTCTTTTTTCTTGACGCAGGCTTTCCGGCATGATATGATATTCCTGTTAAGAAGGCATCCGTGCCGATGACAGTGCGAGGAGGAAAAACTGCATGGATATTCTGGAAAAACTCTCCCTGGCCGGTCTGGTCCCCGTCATCAAGGTCGATGACGCGCAGGACGCCGTGCCGCTGTGCAAAGCCCTGGCGGAGGGCGGGCTGCCGGTGGCGGAGATCACCTTCCGCACCGCCGCGGCGGAGGAAGCCATCCGCCTGGTGCACGAGCAGCTGCCGGACGTTATTCTCTGCGCTGGAACCGTTCTGACCACGGATCAGGCGGAACGCGCCGTGCGCGCCGGTGCGGCGGCCATCGTCTCCCCCGGTCTGAATCCCGAGGTCGTGCGCTGGTGCATCGACCACGACGTGCCCGTCTGCCCCGGCACTTCCAGCCCCTCCGACATCGAGGTGGCCCTGTCCTTCGGCCTGAGCGCGGTGAAGGTCTTCCCGGCGGAGGCCATCGGCGGGCTGAAGCTCATCAAGGCCATGGCTGCCCCCTACGGCAGCATGAAGTTCATGCCCACCGGCGGCGTGAACGAGAACAACATGCTCGACTATCTGGCCTTTGACAAGATCATGTGCTGCGGCGGCTCCTGGATGGTGCCTGGTGATACCGTCAAGGCCAAGGACTGGGGACGGATCACCGCCCTGACCCGCTCTGCCGTGGACAAGATGCTGGGCCTGGAGCTCAAGCATGTGGGCATCAACAGCGGCGACCCCGACAGCGCCCTGAAGGACGCCAGGGCCATCGCGACCCTGATGGGCTGGGACGTGAAGGAGGGCAACTCCTCCGACTTCGCCGGCGCCGGCTTCGAGTGCATGAAGAAGCAGGGCCGCGGCACCCACGGCCACATCGCCATCGGCTGCAACAGCGTCCCCCGGGCCAAGTGGCATCTGGAGCGCCGGGGCTATGCCTTCGACGAGGACAGCGCCGTCGTGAAGAACGGCAAGCTGACCAACATCTATCTGCGGGACGAGATCGCGGGCTTCGCCTTCCACCTCTCCCAGAAATAACCGCATCAAACGACTCAGAGATCGGAGGAACAAGAAAATGGGAAAGATCATTACGTTCGGTGAAGTCATGCTGCGCCTGAAGAGCCCCGCCTACGAGCGCCTGTTCCAGTCCCCCGTGCTGGAGGCCACCTTTGGCGGCGGCGAGGCCAATGTGTCCGTCTCCCTGGCCAATTACGGCCTGGATACCGCTTTCGTCTCCGTGCTCCCCACCGGCGCGATCGGCGACGCGTGCATCCGTGAGCTCCGCGGCTTCGGCGTGGACACCTCCCGCATCGTGCGCAAAGACGGCCGCATGGGCATCTATTACCTCGAGACCGGCGCCGTGCAGCGCCCCTCCAAGGTGATCTATGACCGCGCGGGTTCCACCATGGCCGAAGCCGTCAGCGGCGACATCGACTGGGATCAGGCCTTTGCCGGCGCCACCTGGCTGCACCTGACGGGCATCACCCCCGCCATCAGCGCCGGGGCCGCGAACCTGTCCATCGAAGCGGTGAAGGCCGCGAAGGCGAAGGGCCTGCACGTTTCCTGCGACCTGAACTACCGCAAGAACCTCTGGAAGTACGGCAAGCGCGCCGACGAGGTCATGACGGAGATCGTGAAGTATGTGGATACCGTCATCGCCAACGAGGAGGACGTGCAGAAGGCCCTGTGCATCAGCGCGGATTCCGCCGCAGCCGTGGACGAGGGCGAGATCAACGTGGAGCTCTACAAGGCCATCGCCGGCAAGGTGATGGAGGCCTATCCCAACGTGAAGCGGGTGGCCATCACCCTGCGCGAGAGCCGCAGCGCCAACCACAACGACTGGAGCGCCTGCCTGTACAACGGCAAGGACTTCTTCCTCTCCCGCAAATACGCCATCACAGACATCGTGGACCGCGTCGGCGGCGGCGATTCCTTCGGCGGCGGCCTGATCTACGGTCTGAACACCTACGGCGATGAAAAGACCGCCCTGGAATTCGCCGTGGCGGCCTCCTGTCTGAAGCACACCATTCCCGGCGACTACAACCGCGTCACCGTGGCGGAGGTGGAGAGCCTCATGAAGGGCTCCGGCACCGGCCGCGTGCAGCGCTGACAAAACGGACCGCAGGACGCTTTCTGTCCTGCGGTCCATTCCGCATTTCCGGAGGGATTCGCATGAAAAAGAGACTGTTCACCCTCGCCTGCGCGGCGATGCTGCTCCTGTCGTTCACGCTCACGGCGCACGCCGCCACCCTGCCCGAGTATTCCTATTACTATGCCACGCTCAAGCAGCGGCTCTCCAGCCGGTCCGGGCCGGGCACCCGCTATGACGAGGACGCGCTGACCATCAACAGCATCAGCGACGGCACCACGTTGCGGGTCCTCTCCCGCTCCTATGACAGCGCCAACGACCGCTGGTGGATGCAGGTGGAGATCACCTATCAGGGCACCCTGTACCGGGTTTACACCGGCGAACAGCGCTTCTACAGCCTGAACATGAGCGCCGTTCCGACGGAATACCAGCTGGGCACCTGCCGGGTGGCCTATGCCATCAGCGACGCCTACTGGGGCCCCGGCACCGGCTACCGCAGGGCAAAGACCGTGCCCGCCGGCACCAGCTGCGCCATCTGGGGTTATGAAGAGAACGCCTACGAGGACCGCGACTACATCCAGATCGAGTATTACGACAGCGGCTCCCGCTGCTATCGGCGCTGCTGGGTCCCGGAGTGGGCTGTGGACGACGAGTACATGTATTACGGATGGCCGTGAGCCGTCTTTCCTTCTGTGAAAACACAGTGCGGACGCAGGGCAGGTTCCCCGCGTCCGCTGTTTTAGTCCGCTCAGATGATCTCGATGTCGCCGGAGACCGATTTGGCGCTCACCCGCACCGCCGCGCCGTCGGACAGCCCGATGCCGTTGAAGGACACGTCCCCGGAGCGCGTGGACGTCTTGGCGCTGATGGTCTTCACATGGTCCGGCAGGCGCAGGGTCAGGTCGCCGCTGACTGTGCTCATCTCCGCCTCGGCCGCGTCCCCGCAGTGCAGGAAGACGTCCAGGTCGCCGCTGACCGTGCTGCCCTTGAGGCGGTCGCCCTCCACGTCCGCGTCCACGTCGCCGCTGACCGTGGTGATCTCAAGCGAGCGGGCGGAGCCGCGGAAATCCGCGTCGCCGCTGGTGCTGCTGACCACCGCTTCCCCGAAGCTGCCGGTGATGTCCACATCACCGGAGATGCTCTTCGCCTTGAACTGGTCGCAGCAGACCGTCTCCGGCGTGCTGCTCCAGTGCTTCCCGCCGGCCTGCACATAGAAGTAAGCCTTGCCCGCAAGGTTGGCCCTGCAGTCGCCGCTGGCCGAGGACAGGCTGATGCTCCGGCAGGGAACGTCCATGGTAATGTCTCCGCTCAGGGAGTGAAGGTCCGCGCTGTCGAGCAGGCCTGCCGGGATCCGCAGCGTCGCCCGGGCGTCCGTGTCCCCCACGGTGACGATCGAGCGGCTGATCGCGCGGCCCAGGCGGCTGAAGAAGCCGCTCCCCGCGGCGACCGGCTCCGCGCCGTGCTCGCTCTTGCTCTCCTGGGTGATCACCAGCGTATCTCCTTCTCGTGCCGGAACCAGCACCGTGCGGGTCCCGTCGTGCAGGCTCATGTCGAACGCGCCCTCCGTGGGCAGCACCTCCACATCCGCGCTCTGCACCTGGATCCGCAGCGCCCGGACGCCGCTCAGGTCCAGATCGCCGTATTGCCGGCTCTCCTTGCTGAAGGCGTCGCTGTCCGTGATCGGGGTGAGCCGCGGATAGTCCCGGAGCACGTCGTCCATGCCCTTCAGGCTCTCCATCACCGCATTCTCGGCCTTCTCCTCGCTGTAGCCGTCATTCACCATGCTGTTGTAGCGCTCCAGGCAGTTGTTCATTACCTCGTCGCGCATCGCCCGGACTTCATCGGTCATCAGCAGTTCCTCAAAGAGCACATCCACCATTTTCCGGACCGTATTCTCAGCCATTTCCCTTTTCCTCCTCCAGCAGCGTATTCAGCAGTTCCCGGGTCTCTTTCCATCCGTTGACGTCGATTTCCAGCTGGGTGCGCCCCGCCTGCGTCAAGCTGTAGTAGCGTCTGCGCGCACCGCTTGTCTCGTCCCCCCAGCGCGAGCGGATCAGGCCCGCGCTCTCCAGTCTGCGGAAAGCCGTGTACAGCGTGGCCTCCTTCATCTCAAACGCGCCCCCGCTGATCTTCATGACCTCCTGGTTGATCCGGTAGCCGTAGCTCTCCCCCGCCGCCAACCGGCGCAGGATGATGCTGTCGGTATATCCCCGGAGCAGATCCGATGACAGGCTCATTTCCTCACCTCCGACGCCATCATAGCACAAGATACTTCGCCTGTCAAGGTATTTCGTCAGAAAATTTATTTCGCCGTGATCAGGGTCTTGTTTCTCCTCTGTATTTGGCTTGCAAAACCGCCCGTTCAACGGTAAAATGAAGAGGACGATACCAACCGAGGAGGACGGACGCATGGACCGCATCGCGATGAAGACGCCGCTGGTGGAGATGGATGGGGACGAGATGACCCGCGTGCTCTGGAAGATGATCAAGGAGAAGCTGCTGCTCCCCTTTGTGGACCTGAAGACGGAGTACTACGACCTGGGACTCCCGCACCGGGACGAGACCGGCGACCGGGTGACCTTTGACGCCGCCGAGGCTACCAAGCGCCTGGGCGTGGCCGTGAAATGCGCCACCATCACCCCCAATGCCCAGCGGATGACCGAGTACAATCTGCACGAGATGTGGAAGAGCCCCAACGGCACTATCCGCGCCATCCTGGACGGCACGGTGTTCCGCGCGCCCATTCAGGCGGAGGGCATCCACCCGGTGGTCCGCACCTGGGAGAATCCCATCACCATCGCCCGCCACGCCTACGGGGACGTGTACAAGAACACCGAGATGCAGATTCCCGGGCCCGGCAGGGCCGAGCTGGTCTACACCGCGCCGGACGGCACCGAGACGCGCAGGACCATCCAGGAGTTCAAGGGTCCCGGCGTCGTTCAGGGCATCCACAACCTGGACGGCTCCATCGCCTCCTTCGCCCGCAGCTGCTTCGCCTACGCGCTCGATCGGGGGCAGGATCTCTGGTTCTCCGCCAAGGACACGATCTCCAAGACCTATGACGCCCGTTTCCGCGACATCTTCCAGGAGATCTTTGACGCAGAGTACAAAGAAGCCTTTGAAAAGGCCGGCATCACCTATTTCTACACCCTGATCGACGACGCGGTGGCGCGGGTGATCCGTTCCAAGGGCGGCTTCATCTGGGCCTGCAAGAACTACGACGGCGACGTGATGAGCGACATGCTGGCCACAGCCTTCGGCTCCCTGGCCATGA
>CAMKAE010000066.1 GCA_946410395.1 uncultured Clostridia bacterium | reverse complement strand
TTCATGCTCTCCGCCCAGGTGCACCACGGCGCCGGCCTGCCGCTGGTGAAGTTTACTCACAATCCCGGCCACGAGGACACGCCCGAGCAGGAGAGCTATGTCCGGGCCACCGGCCACCCGAAGTACCGCGCCGACGACGCCATGTGGCTCTTCCCGACCGTGTACAAGTATGTGGCGGAGACCGGCGACAAGGCCTTCATGGACGAAGTGATCCCCTTCGCCGACTATGACGAGGGCACGGTCGCCGAGCACCTGAAGCGCGCCATCGACTTCACCATGCATCACCTGGGCGGCCACGGCATGCCCGCCGGCCTGCACGCTGACTGGAACGACTGCCTGCAGCTGGGCGCCAACGGCGAGACCTCCTTCGTGGCCTTCCAGTTCTACTATGCGCTGAACCTGCTGGCCGAGCTCCTGCCCGAGCGGCCGGAGAACGACGAATACCGCGCCTGGCTGAAGGCCACCGCCGCGGACCAGCTGGAGAAGATCAACAAGTGGTTCTGGGAGGACGACCGCTTCCTGCGCGGCTACAGCCAGGAGGGCATGGTCATCGGCTCGAAGAAGGACCCCGAGGCCTCGATGTGGATGAACCCTCAGTGCTGGGCGGTCATCTCCCGCGGCGGCACCGCCGAGCAGAACGAGCTGGCGATGGAGAGCGTCCACCGCGAGCTGAACACCCCCAACGGCATCGAGCTGATGGCGCCCTGCTACCGCAAGCATTACTTCGACGGCGCGGCCATGAAGCTCTTCAACCCCACCACCAAGGAGAACGGCGGCATCTTCTGCCAGCCCCAGGGCTGGGCGATCCTGGCCGAGGCCCTGATGGGCCATGGTGGCCGGGCCTTCGAGTACTTCAAGGAGAGCTGCCCCGCCGCCTACAATGACCGCGCCGAGATCCGCGAGGTCGAGCCCTACGTCCACAGCCAGTTCATCGAGGGACACGAGACGCCCCAGCCCGGCCGCGCGCACGTGCACTGGCTGACCGGCACTGCTTCCACCGTGATGGTGGGCATGGTGGAGGGCATCCTGGGCCTGCGCCCGACCCCTGACGGTCTGCGCATCACCCCCGCGATCCCCGCGGAGTGGGACGGCTTCACCATGGACAAGACCTTCCGCGGCAAGCGCCTGCACATCACCGTGGACAACAGCGCGCACCATGAAGGCTTCCAGGGCAAGGTGCTGGTCAACGGCAAGGAGATCCCCGGCGGTTTGCTGACCGACGATGTGCTGACCGACGGATGCCAGGTCACGGTGGTCATGTAAGCTTTTCACACCCGATCAGACAACAAATCGCCCCCGGAGCCTTATACGAGGTTCCGGGGGCTTTGCATTCTCACAGGGCGGCCGGGGAAGCCCCTCTGTCGCTGCGGCGACATCTCCCCGGCAAGCCGGGGAGACAGGGGCTGTACCGCTGCATCAGCACCGGATCAACTGCTGCTTTTCGATTACGCTTAGTAGGGGCGCCGCTTGCTGCGCCCCTATTTGCCGCCACGCCATCCCCCAGCCTCCCCGGCTTGCCGGAGAGGGGGACCGCCGCAGCGGTGGAGGGGCTCCCCGGTGGCACCCCCACGGGCATACTCTTCGCCACTTGACTTGACCGCGCTTTTCCCTTATACTTGGGCCACAGCGAGCAAACAGAAATCCTGAGGAGGGAACCGCCATGAAAATCGAGAAAACCCTGAAGGGAACCGACCTGACCATCGCGCTGGAGGGGCGGCTGGACACCGTGACCTCCCCGGAGCTGGAGGCGGAACTGGCCCGCTCCCTGGGCGGCGCGCAGACCCTGACCCTGGACTTGGCCGCGCTGGAGTACATCTCCTCCGCCGGACTGCGCGTGCTGCTGGGCGCGCACAAGGAGATGAGCGCCAAGGGCGGCCTGCGGCTGATCCACGTCAGCGAGATTGTCCGGGAGGTCCTGGAGATCACCGGGCTCACGGACATCCTGACCATTGAATGACGGCGGCGCTTCGCCGGAATGCCGGGAAAGCAAAAAACGGGCTGAGCCCGTTTTTTGGTGCGTTTGTCAGCGGTGCCGGATGGGCAGCAGCATCCGGGTCTGAGCCTTGTATTCCGCAAAGCCGGCCTTCCGGGACTGGCGCTCATCCGCCATGGGAATGCTGATAAACAGGAAGAGCAGGGTGTTGACCAGGGCGCCGGAGAGCAGCCAGAACGGCCGCGGCGCCGTCACCGCCACCGAAAGCCCGATGCCCCACCACATCAGGATCTCGCCCAGGTAGTTGGGGTGCCGCGAATGGGTCCACAGGCCCCTGCGCATCAGCTCTCCGCGATGGATCCTGCGGAAGGCGTGCATCTGGTAGTCCGCGATCCCCTGCCACAGTGCGGCGGCAAAGGAGAGCATCACGAAAGCCCAGCTCAGCGCCCCGCCGTCCAGGCGATGCTCGATGGCGTACACGGCCGGCAGGAAGCAGAGGTAGACGATCAGCGTGGGCACCAGGTGGATGCCGAACAGGTTGACCGCGGGGTACAGCCTGCCCGTGCGCTCTCGGAGCATGGTGTAGCGCCAGTCCTGCTCCTGCAGGCCGTGGAAGGTGAAGGCCCAGTTGCCGGTCAGGCGGATGCCCCAGAAGCAGATGGCCGCGATGTGCAGCAGGTTCAGCGTTGTCAGATGCCGCCCCGCGGCGATGACGAGGATCGCCGCCACCGGGAACACGCTCCAGTATGGGTCATACACGGAGGCGTTGCCGAAGAGCACGCTGAACACGAACACGATCACGGTGGCGGTCACATCCGCCAGCAGCAGGTTCATCCAGTAGGCGTAGGGCAGGTGGCGGTACAGCAGCGCGCCGGCCACGCCGGAGAACAGGTAGATGGCGGTGATGATCAGAAAACTGGCGCTTCGGTTCTTCAATGCGATCAGACTCCAAGCATTTGTTGATGGTCGCTGACATGATGACATAAAATGGAAGGCGCGTCAAGGTCCAATCCCGCCCGGCGCGTCAGGGAATGTGCTCCATCAGGTCGCCGGCGCCGGTGTCGTCGCCCACCTGCGTCATGTACAGGCCGAAGGCGGTGTTGTCGTGCTCCGCGCCGCGGCTGATGGACCAGCCCCGGCGGGTCTGGGAGGCGTGAAAGGTGAAGGCCTCCGCTGCGATCCGGAAGCCGGTCTTTCCGCCGAAGGCCGCCAGGGGCTGATCCCAGTCGCAGCGGATCGGCCGCACGGGGTACTCGTGGAGGTAGAGCTTTTTCACCTGCCAGACCCCCCAGGTCTGCGCGGAGGACGGGTAGCGGTCGGGGAGCGCCGCGGCTTCGATTGCGCGCTTAGCGGCGTCCGCGGCCAGCTTGTGGGCGCCGTGGCCGTACTCGCCGCCCTCGCCGTGGGTCACCAGGACCTCGGGGCGGTAATGCCGGATGACCTCCGTCACCCGGGTCAGCACGTTGGTCTCGCCATACCAGCCCGCATACTGCTCCCTGACCTGGCCATGATTGGCGTCCGGGAAGCCCAGCATCTCCGGGTAGACGGTGACGCCGCAGTGCCACAGGGCGCGCAGCAGCTCCAGACGGCGCTGGCCGCCGGTGGGGGCCAGGACCACGCACTGCACGGTGAGCCCGCGGTCGCCCGCGTAGGTGGGCAGCAGGCCGCCGAACCAGAGCAGCTCGTCGTCCGGGTGCGCCGTCAGCAGCATCAGGTCGCATTTCTCCGCCCTGCGCCACACCTGCACATAGCCGGGCTTCTCCCCCTCGCCGAAGAGCTGCAGCTCCGCGATGGCCATGGAGACCTCGCCGGTGGTGACGATCCGCAGCCGGGTGGCGGGCTCGGCCAGCGGATGCCAGCCGGTCAGGAATTCCCCGCCGGAGGACACGGTTTTCCAGCCGCCGAGGCCGTCTTCCACCTGTAAGTCATAGGCCACGGGCCTGCTGTAGAGATAGAAGAGGCTAACATACACGCCCCACACGGGCTCCCCGGCCCGGATCTCCACCGTGCCGCCGTCCTTCATCAGCGTGACATAGGTGTCGGTCTTGCCGTCCCGCAGCGCGTTCAGGCTGCCCTGGGTGCGGGTGGAGGTGAAGCTGCAGCCGGCGGTGATGTCCGGAGCCCCGTCGGCGGTGATCATGTCCGTGACCTCCGCCGCGGTGACCGTGGTCCGCAGCACGGGGGCGGCGTCGTGCCACCAGCAGTAGTCGGTCACGGACGCCCAGGGCTGCACCGTCAGCCAGGTGCCGTCGGGCAGGGTGAAGTACCAGGTGTCCTGGTTCTGCTCCACCACATGGCCGGGGGCCGCCGAGGTGGGCACGCCGAGGATGGACACCGCCACGCCGCCGTCGGTGACGGTCGCGCCACGGTACTTAGGCAGGCCGTTTTTCAGCAGCCAGGCGAAGCGCCGCGCGACCCCCGCGTTGGTGTTGGAGTGGATGAGCAGCGGATAGTCAAGGTAAGGCGCCAGGTCCGGGACCTCCTCCGCCGTGTAGCCGAAGGCCCGCAGCGTGCCGATGTAGAAGGCGATGTGGTTGCCGGGATGCCGCATCACGAGGATGTCGCCGGAGGCCAGCATCCGGGCTACGGCCTCCCAGTCGGGCAGCGCCGTGCCGGGATCCAGCACATGGCCGGCGCGGTCCGACAGCAGGCCGTCGGAGGTGGGCCATTCCTTTTCGGACACCTGGCCCCAGACCCATTTCACATAGCCCACGCAGTCAAAGCCGTAGAGATAGTTCTTGCCGCTGACATAGTAGGCGGGGCTGGAGGTCCAGGCGGCTTCGACCGCGTAGTCCGGTTCCCGGGAGAAGACGTGGTTGGCCGCCTGCCCGCCGTAGAGATAGGGGACGCCGAAGGGCAGGCGCGGCTGCACATGCGCGCCGGTCAGCAGGTTGTAGCGCACGAGGAAGGGGTTTCCCTCCTCCAGCAGCGACAGGGCCTTGTCCAGCCACGGGCTGCGCTCCAGGGCACCGGCGGCCTGAACGGACGCGGCCTCCGCCTCGGTGAGCGCGGCGGGGCCGGGCATGCGGGGACCGTCCTGCGCCAGGGCGGCGCAGGGCAGCAGCAGAAGCAGGATCGCCAGCAGCCAGCCCTTATTCGCCGCGCTGCAGCATCTCCCAGATCTCATCGTCGATGTCCTCCCGCCTGAAGAGCTTTCGCCGGTCCGCCTCGGTGATCTCCCGGATGACGCGGCAGGGGTTGCCGGCCGCCACGACCATGGGCGGAATGTCGCGGGTCACGACGCTGCCCGCGCCGATCACCGCGCCGTCGCCGATGGTGACGCCGGGGAGGATCACGCTGCTGCCGCCCAGCCACACGTCGTCGCCGATGGTGACCGGCTTGCCGTACTCATAGCCCGTCGCCCGCGTCCACGGGTGAACCGGATGGCCCGCGGTGTAGATCGCCACCTTCGGGGCCATCTGGCAGTTCTTCCCGATGGTGATCGGCGCGACGTCGATGAGCACGCAGTCGTAATTGGCGAAAAAGTTCGGCCCCAGGTGGATGTGCGTGCCGTATTCGCAGTAGAAGGGCGGCACGATGAACAGGCCGTGGCTGTCGGGGATGATTTCCGCCGCGATCCGGCTGATGGCCTCAAAATCCCAGGCGTCCGCGCTGTTGAGCGCCTTCAGCTTTTTCTTGCAGGCGCCCATCTCCGCCAGCACGCCCGCGTCCGCCATGTAGGCCAGGCCGCTGTCGCGCCGCTCCCGGTTGTCCATAGTGTTCATCCTTTCGTTCCGCATGTTTCAGGGTTAGACCAGGGTGGCAAAGCTGATGATGGCCAGAACGATGGCGATGGCGCAGAAGACGATGGTGATGACGCCGGTCACCTTGCCGCACTTGGCCATGCCGTGATTGCCGGGGGCCGTGCCCTCGCGCATGCCCCTGGGGCTGAGGATCAGCGCCGGGATCGCGCAGCCGATGCCGATGACCGCGAAAACAATCGCCAGGACGGCGAAGGCGGCGCCGACGGCATAGTCCGAGGAATAAGCGTAATAATCACGGTATCTGTAGGTACCTCCCAGGGCGCGGATTCCCTCCATGGCCACGAGCCCCGCAATCTGATAGATGACCGCGGCGGTGGCGAAGCCCAGGCCGGACAGGCCCAGGATCATGCTGACGATGGACTTGGGCGAGAACCTTTTCTGGGCGGGGGCCGCGGACACGGGGGCAGCGGGGACAACCTCCGGGGCTGCGGGTTCCTTGGTCAGGTTGACGGTTGGCGCGTCGGCGTTGAGCGCAGCGCCGCAATGTGCGCAAAACTTAAGGTCTTCAGCGTTCTGGTTTCCGCAGTTGGGACAAAGCATGGGGATTCCTCCTTTTTATTTCGCGACGATGTTCAGCAGGCGGCCGGGGACGAAGACCACCTTCACGACGGTCTTGCCAGCGGTGAGCTTCTGCACGGCCTCGGTGGCGGGGAGGGTCTCCTCGGCCTCGGCCTTGCCCAGGTCGGCGGGCACCATGATGCGGCCGCGCACCTTGCCGTTGACCTGCACGGCGATCTCCACCTCGGCCTTGACCAGGGCGTTCTCGTCCCAGGCGGGCCAGGGCTGGTGGTGGATGGGCTCCGCGTGGCCCAGGTTCTGCCACATCTCCTCGCAGATGTGGGGCGCGACGGGGGAGAGAATCAGCAGCAGGGCCTCCAGATCGGCCTTCGTCACGCTGGGCTGGGCGCTCATCTCGTTCACCAGGGTCATCATCTGGGCGATGGCGGTGTTGAACTTCATCCGCTCGATGTCCTCGGAGACCTTCTTGATGGTCTCGTTGATCACCGCGTTGAGGGCGGGGGAGTAGGCAGTGCCGTCGGTGAGCTTTTCCTGCAGGCGCCAGACGCGGTCGAGGAACTTCCGGCAGCCCTTGGCGCCGTTGGTGCTCCACGGGATCGCCTGGTCAAAGGCGCCCATGAACATCTCATAGCAGCGGAAGGCGTCCGCGCCGATCTCGTCCACGACCTCCTCGGGATTCACGACGTTGCCGCGGCTCTTGGACATCTTCTCGCCGTCGGTGCCCAGGATCAGGCCCTGCGCGGTGCGCTTGGCGTAGGGCTCGGGGCAGGAGACCTCGCCGATGTCGTAGAGGAACTGATGCCAGAAACGGCTGTAGAGCAGGTGACGGGTCACGTGCTCCATGCCGCCGTTGTACCAGTCCACGGGCATCCAGTAGTCCAGCTCCTCCTTCGAGGCGAAGGCCTTGTCGTTGTGCGGGTCGCAGTAGCGCAGGAAGTACCAGCTGGAGCCGGCCCACTGCGGCATGGTGTCGGTCTCGCGCTCGGCGGGGCCGCCGCACTTGGGGCAGGCGCAGTGGACGAACTCGGGGACCTTGGCCAGCGGGCTCTTGCCGTCGGTGCCGGGCTCGAAGTTCTCCACCTCCGGCAGGCGCAGGGGGAGCTCCTCATAGGGCACGGCCACCACGCCGCACTTCGGGCAGTGGACCAGCGGGATGGGCTCGCCCCAGTAGCGCTGGCGGTTGAAGGCCCAGTCCTTCATCTTGTACTGGACGCCGGCCCGGCCGAAGCCGCGCTTCTCCACCTCCTCCACCGCGCGGGCGATGGAGTCCTTCTTGTTGGTGTAGCCGTTGAGGAAGTCCGAGTTGATCATCTCGCCGTCGCCGGTGTACGCTTCCTGCTCAATGTCGCCGCCCTTGATCACCTGCACGATGTCGATGCCGAACTTGCGGGCGAACTCCCAGTCGCGCTGGTCGTGGGCGGGCACGGCCATGATCGCGCCGGTGCCGTAGCCCATCATGACGTAGTCGGAGATGTAGATCGGCACGGCCTTGCCGGTCAGGGGGTTGACCGCGCGCAGGCCCTCCAGGCGCACGCCGGTCTTTTCCTTGACCAGCTGGGTGCGCTCAAACTCGGTCTTCTTGGCGCAGACCTCGCGGTAGGCGGTGACCGCGTCCATGTTGGCGATGCGCGCCGCGTACTTGTCGATCAGCGGATGCTCGGGGGCCATGACCATGAAGGTGACGCCGAAGAGGGTGTCGGGGCGGGTGGTGTAGATCTCAATCGTCTCGTCCAGGCCCTCGAAGGGGAAGCGCACGAAGGCGCCGGTGGACTTGCCGATCCAGTTCACCTGCTGCATGGCGATGTTCTCCGGGTAGTCCACCGTCTTGAGGCCCTCCAGCAGGCGGTCGGCGTACTTGGTGATCCGCAGGTACCACACGTCCTTGGGCAGCTGCACCACGTCGTTGTGGCAGATGTCGCACTTGCCGCCCTGGCTGTCCTCGTTGGAGAGGACCACCTTGCAGAAGGGGCAGTAGTTGACCAGGGTCTTGTCGCGGAAGACCAGGCCGTGCTCGAAGAGCTTCAGGAAGATCCACTGGGTCCACTTGAAGTAGTCCGGGTCGGTGGTGTTGACCTCCCGGCTGTAGTCAAAGGAGAAGCCCAGCATCTGCAGCTGCTTGCGGAAGCGGTCGATGTTCTGCTTCGTCACCTTGGCGGGGTGGATGTGGTTCTTGATGGCGTAGTTCTCCGTGGGCAGGCCGAAGGCGTCCCAGCCGATGGGGAAGAGCACGTTGTAGCCCTGCATCCGCCGCTTGCGGGAGATGATGTCCATGGCGGTGTTGGACCGGGGATGGCCCACGTGCAGGCCCGCGCCGGAGGGGTACGGGAATTCGATCAGCCCGTAGAACTTGGGCTTGTCGTGCGAGGCCTCCGCCTCAAAGGCGTGGGTCTCTTTCCAGATCTTCTGCCACTTGGGTTCGATGGCTTTGGGGTTGTAGGGGGCGATGGATGGCATGGGGTGTTCCTCCTTCATGATGTGCGGTCAAAGGGTATTCAGGGTCTGGCCGTAGCGCTGCCGGAGCTCTTCCTCCAGCCGCGCAAAGGCCGGGATGTAGGTGTTCAGGATGGTCTGTACCAGCGCCCTGGCGGCGGCCGCGTCATAGACGTGGGCCATGTTGTTGCGCTGGGAGAGCATGGCCAGCCAGGTGTCCTCGTCCAGGGAGTCGTAGCAGCGGTAGGCCGCCTTGATGATCTCCCGGGGAGAACCGGTCCGGGCGACGTCCAGGCCCTCGTAGGCCAGGAGATCCTTCAGGGTTTTCCACCCCAGCTCAAACTGCAGGAAGAATTTGTCGATGATGCCGCTGAGGATGAAATCGTTGTCCAGGTCCTGCTCGTTTGCCCGGGCGAGAACCGCGAGGTTTGCGCTGTAGTTTTCAAACTTTTTCATACAGGACGATCCCCTCCTTTTGGATGGCGGCCAGCAGCCCGGGCTGCGCGCAGGTGTCCAGGTTGACCACGTCCACGCTCAGCAGCGTGCCGGTCTCGTCGTTCACGGCCAGCCGGAAGCGGTCAATGCTGCCCCCTGACACGGCCAGGTCGATGTCGCTCTTGGGCCGATAATCCCCGCGGGCTCTGGAGCCGAAGAGGATGACCCGCTGCAGCCCGTACGCCTTCGCCAGGGCAATGATCTCTGCGATCACGGCCGGCCTGATCCCTGTGGAGCCTGTGTCGGGCAGGCTTTCTCGGCGCATGCCTGCCGGGACAGGCGGATGCGTTCCCGGGGGGTGGTTGATCTGGATGGACATGGAGCAGATTCCTCCTTGTCAATGATCTTTGGTTTGAGACACTCTTTCCGCGGCCGCCTGTTCGATTGCTCCACAAACGCTTGAGAAATTGTTTAACACCTGCTGATTGGTGAAGCGGATCACCTGCAGACCATATCGTTCCAGAACTTCCGTTCTGATCGAATCATATTGTTTCCCGTCTGTGGTGAAGTGCGGCGCGCCGTCGATCTCGATCACCAGTTTTGCTGCTGAGCAGTAGAAATCGACGATGAACTGGTCGATGGATCGCTGGCGCTGGAATCTGTATTTGCTCGCACGGCAGTAATCATACCACAGTTTGGCTTCCGCGCGGGTCATGTTTTTCCGGAGCATGCGTGCGGTTTCCAGGTGCTGATGGTTATAGGCGGTGAAGGAATAGTCCTTTTGGGATGTGTCCTGCATGGCGATGCTCCTTGAGGATGGCGGCAGCGAAGTGGAACCCCTCTGTCGCTGCGGCGACATCTCCCCTTTCAGGGGAGACTGGGGGTGTATGGTAAGGTGCGCGCTCCGGCATAATGGCTGGGTTCCCGACTCTGCAGTGGAACCCCTCTGTCGCTGCGGCGACATCTCCCCTTTCAGGGGAGACTGGGGG